>JAAVFS010000119.1 GCA_014800605.1 Bacteroidales bacterium
ATTGGTCTATATCAAAATAGTAATCGGTCATGAAGCTCGCTTCACTCCCTCTTCATCTTTTGATATATCCTCAATTTCCATCTCATATATAGTATAAATTAATTTTCAACAGTTACTTAAAAAAAAGGAGGGAGACCGCCCCGCTGAGGAGTGGTCTCCCGATTGTTATGGGGTTGAGAGGAGTAGGTGGGAAGGGATGAATTATTCTTCCTCGTCTTCCTTCATGTTGTGGAATACGTTCTGCACGTCTTCGTCCTCTTCGAGCTTTTCGAGAAGCTTATCGAGGGTAGCGCGCTGCTCGGCAGTCACTTCCTTGAGGTCGTTGGGGATACGTACGAACTCTGAAGAGATGATTTCGAAGCCGTTGTCTTCCAAATATTTCTGAATATTGGAGTAGTCCTCGAAACCGCCGTAGAGAGCGATGAGCTCGTTGCCTTCTTCATCCTCGTCGTCGATCACTTCGTCTACACCGTAGTCGATGAGTTCGAGTTCGAGATCTTCGAGTGAGATGCCGTCTTTGGGTTTGATCTTGAAGACGCTCTTGTGGTCGAAGAGGAATGTCAGAGAGCCCTGTGTGCCGAGTGAGCCGCCATGCTTTGTGAAGTAGGAGCGGACATTGGCCACGGTGCGGGTGTTATTGTCGGTAGCAGCTTCGACGAAGATAGCGATACCGAAGGGGCCGTATCCTTCGTAGGTGATTTCCTTGTAGTCGCCGGCATCCTTGTCGGTGGCTTTCTTGATAGCACGCTCTACGGTGTCCTTAGGCATATTGGCAGCCTTGGCGTTCTGCATCAGAGCGCGCAGGCGGGGGTTGCTGTCGGGGTCGGGGCCGCCGGCTTTGGCCGCGATAGTGATTTCCTTACCGATGCGGGTGAATGTGCGTGACATATTTCCCCAGCGTTTGAGTTTTCTTGCTTTGCGGTATTCAAAAGCTCTTCCCATATTGGTCTGTTTGAGATATGTTTATGTTGATATTTCTTTAAAAGTCGTAGTAGGTCAGATCAGCGGAGCTCGGCGCCGAGCTGGCGGGTAAGATTCTGGATGATGCGCGACATGGTGGCGTCGATAGCTTTGTCCTGGAGGGTCTTCTCGTCGTCCTGGAGAGTCATCGAGATGGCGTATGACTTCTTGCCTTCGGGGAGCTTGTCGCCCTCGTAGACGTCGAAGAGGCGGATCTCCTTGAGCAGGCGCTTCTCGGAGTCGCGTACGACCTGCTCCACCTGCTGGAAGGTGACAGCCTTGTCCAGAAGCAGGGCGAGGTCGCGGGTGACGGGCATCGTCTTGGGGAGCGCGGTGAAGCTGATCTTCTTCTTGAGGGCGAGCTTCATCAGTGCGTCCCAGTCGAGCTCGGCGAAGAGCACGCTCTGCTTGATGCCCATCTGCTTGAGGAGGGCTTTGGTCAGGATGCCCATGGTGCCGAGCAGCTTGCCTGAGCGGGTGCAGATGGAGAGCGCTGCGGCATAGATATTGTCGGCGGGGATGGTCTGGAGCTGAACTTCGCGGGGCGAGATGCCAAGGCGGGCGAGGATGTTGGCCACGGTAGCCTTGAGGTCGAAGAATGTCACTTTCTCAGCGGCGTGGTTCCAGGCGGCGGTGCGGCTGTTGCCGGTCATCCACAGGGCCAGTCGGGCTCCCTCGCTATATGGAGCGAGCGGCTTGTCAGGGTTCAGCTCCACGTCGGGGTTGAAGCAGTAGACATTGCCGAACTCATACATCATCAGGTCGGATGCCTTGCGGTTGATATTGTGCTCGATAGATTCGAGGCCGCCATATAGGAGGGTGCGGCGCATCACGCTGAGGTCCTGGCTCAGGGGGTTGAGGAGTCGGACGCAGTTGTCGAGCTTCCAGGTCGAGTTGTCGGCATAGTAGCGCTCGGCTGTCAGCGAGTTGTTGAGTATCTCGTTGTATCCGCACGCTGTCAGCTGCTCGCTGATGAGTCGGCGGAGATTGTCGGATGAGTCGGTCGGGGTCTTGTAGGAGAGTGTGGAGTGCACGCGGTCGGAGATCTCGACATTGTTGTAGCCGTAGATGCGCAGGATGTCTTCTACGACGTCGCAGGGGCGGTGTACATCAAAGCGATAGGTCGGCACAAGCAGGTCGAGGGTGTCCGCGTCGCGGCGGGTCATTTCGATTTCGAGCGAGCGGATGATGCCGTCGATGGTGTCGTGGGGGATAGCCTTGCCGATGAGTGAGTCGGTGTAGCTGTAAGTAAGTTCTACGGGATAGGGAGCTACGGGAGCGGGGTAGATGTCGACAGGCTCACCGCAGATTTCTCCGCCGGCTATCTCCTTGACCAGCAAGGCTGCCAGCTTGAGGGCATACATCACTCCATTGGGGTCGACACCACGCTCGAAGCGGAATGAGGAGTCGCTCGAGATGCCGTGTCGGCGCGCGGTCTTGCGGACGGAGGTGGGGTTGAAACAAGCGCTCTCGAGGAAGATGTCGGTCGTAGTTTCACTCACGCCTGAGTCGAGGCCTCCCATGACGCCGGCGATGCACATGGGTGCGTCAGCGTTGCATATCATGAGGTCTCGTGAGTCGAGCTTGTGCTCGACGCCGTCGAGGGTGGTGAAGGGGGCGCCTTCCACAGAATTCCTGACGATGATCCTGTCGCCGGTGACTTTTGCCAGGTCGAAGCAGTGCATCGGCTGGCAGAATGAGTGGAGGATATAGTTGGTGATGTCTACGAGGTTGTTGTGGGGGTTGAGGCCGATTGCTGTGAGGCGGTCTTTGAGCCACTGGGGGCTCTCGGCTACCTTGACGCCGCGGATGGTGACGCCGGCATAGCGTGTGCACACTTCGGGAGCTTCTACTTCGACAGTCACTGCGCCGTCATGGCGATCGGGGTGGAAGCTGTCGACGTCTGGACGATGCAGCTCGGTCGGGGTAGCGTGCGTGTCGAGCCATGCCTTCAGGTCGCGGGCTACGCCAAAGTGGGAGGCGGCGTCTATGCGGTTGGGGGTCAGGTCGACTTCGAGCATGTAGTCGCTGCTCAGGCCGTAGTAGTCGGCAGCGGGAGTGCCGGGAGCTACTTCGTCGGTGATGACTATGATGCCGTCGTGAGAGTGGCCGATGCCGATCTCGTCTTCGGCACAAATCATGCCCATTGACTCGACACCGCGTATCTTCGACTTTTTGATCTGAAATTCCTTGTCGCCGTCATAGAGTGTGGTGCCGACAGTGGCTACGATGACGGTCTGTCCGGCGGCTACATTGGGAGCGCCGCATACTATCTGCTCGGTATGTCCTCCGCCGAGGTCGACGGTCGTGATGTGCAGATGGTCGCTGTTGGGATGTTCTTCGCAGGTGAGCACTTTGCCGACGACGATGCCGCGCAGGCCGCCACGGATGCTCTCGACCTCCTCTACGGAGCCTGTCTCAAGGCCGACGGATGTTAGCACTTCAGCAAGTTGATCAGGCGTAAGATCGAAGTCGATGTATTGTTTGAGCCAATTGTAGGATATATTCATAGCAAGTGTATGACGATATGTATATTGTATCGTGCAAAGATAGTAAATATTTTCAAATACACGGACCCCGTTCTTCCTAATTGTTGAAGTCGGGGCAGCATTTTTTTCGAGTGTCGGGGGAGGGCTCAGCCGCGGCGTGCAGAGCGGAGTATGGCGCGGACGCGTGCGTTGAGTTCGCGCAGCGAGAATGGCTTGATGATATAGTCGTCGGCGCCGGCATTGAGAGCCTGTACGAGGATCTCGCATTTGCTCGCTTTGCTCAGCACGAGCAGAGGGATCGTCGCGCAGGAGACGGTCTGTCGGATATTCTCGATCGTATGGATGCCGGTGGTGGTGTCCTCGGGGAAGTTCATCAGGATCATCTCGTAGTGGCTGAGGTTGGAGCGGATGGCGTCCGGGAGGGTCTCGATACAGTCCACATGATATCCTTCACGCTCGAATGAGGAGCGTATCTGGAGCTGATCGTCGGGGTCAGAGCTCGCTATGAGTATGTGACCGACTACAGAGTTGTTTTGTGAATCTGTAAGCATATATTAGGTTCGTCAAGTGCTTTTAACACAAAACAAATATCCTAATATTGTTTCAGAGTGGCAAGCTGACTACTGTATTGTATTGTCGTTGTCACACGATTTTAGCGTATGTTACAAACAGTTGACGCTCTGTCACGCTGTTGTCGCGGATTTGCGAGCGTTTTGTATCTCCAGAATGTAGATCAGGCCTACGTAGACGAGGATGAGCAGCGTGCCGATAGCGAGGTCGGCCGCCAGGATGCCCGGCTTGACGAGGTCGCCCAGAAGCCAGAGCCCTATGCCTGCTATGGTATAGACCGTCAGGCGTCCGAGGCGGTAGGGCACGGGAAATTTCCGCTGACCGATGATATAGCTGGCTGTCATCATGGCCGAATAGCAGGCCAGAGCTGCCCAGGCGCATCCCATATAGCTGATGCGCGGCACGAGCAGTACATTGAGCGTCACGGTGATACAGAGACCGCCGATCGAGAACCATGACCCCCACGACGTGCGGTCGGTCAGCTTATACCATATCGACAGGTTGAAGAAGACTCCGAAGAAGAGCTCGGCAAGCATGATGACGGGGACCACTTTCAGTCCCTGGAAATAGGTCGGCGAGATGATGTAGCGGATGATCGGCAGAAACTCCATCACGCCGAGAAATATCAGGAATCCGAAGGCTACAAACCATGTCATGACCGACGAGTAGGTCTGCATCTTGTCGCCCCCTGCCTCACGATTTTTGGCAAACACGAAAGGCTCGTAGGCAAAGCGGAACGCCTGCAGAAACATGACCATTATGACGGCCACTTTATAGCACGCTCCATAGACACCCAGATCGCTCATAGCCTGCTGCTTGTCAGGCTCAAGGATCGGGAGAAGAATCTTGTCGACGGTCTGATTCATGATGCCCGCCAGACCCAGGATGAGCAGCGGGAGCGAGTAGCGGAGCATCTCGCCGAGCAGGGTGCGGTTGAAGCGCCATTTCAGGCCGCTGAGCTCCGGGATGAGCAGCAGCAGGGTGACCAGCGAGCAGATGACATTGGCAAGGAAGATATAGCCGATGCCGAATGTCGGGTCATAAAACCAGCTTATCGCCGCCGGCGCCGCGTGCCACAGCCACGGGCAGACGATGATGAAGAAGATGTTGAGCAGGATGTTGAGGCCGATGCCGATGAGTTTGAGCGCAGCAAATCGGTAGGCTCGCTTCTGATAGCGCAGATAGGCGAAGGGGATCGCCGTGAAGGCGTCGGCAGCCACGGCTATGCCCATCATGCGGATATACTCCGGATGGTGTCCGTAGTCGAGCAGGACGGAGAGCGACGGGGCTGCCATCCAGGCTCCGATGGCGAAGATGACTGACGTCGTGCCGATGGTCAGCAGCGACGTCGTGTAGACCTCCTTCGGATTATCCCACCGCTCATGGTTGGTGAAGCGGAAGAAGCCTGTCTCCATTCCGTAGGTCAGGATGATCAGAGCTACAGCTACGTAGGAATAGAGGTTGGTGACGATACCGTATTCACCCGTCTGAGTGAATACGTATGTGTACATCGGGACGAGCAGCCAGTTGAGCAGTCGGCCGATGATGCTGGATATGCCGTAGACGGCAGTATCTTTGAGGAGTGATTTCAGTCCTGCCATTTTCAGGGGTGTAGGTTGAGCGGGGCGGGCGGGGGCGCGTGCCGTCATATGTCAAACAGGCCTCCGGGGCGCTCAGGCGAGTAGCCAAGATGCTTGTAGGCCAGCTCGGTCACTTCGCGGCCGCGGGGTGTGCGCTTGATGAATCCCTCCTTGATAAGGAATGGCTCGTAGACCTCCTCGATAGTCCCGGCATCTTCGCCCAGAGCAGTGGCTATCGTAGAGATGCCGACAGGTCCGCCACGGAATTTTGTGATAATAGTGGTCAGTATCTTATTGTCGATTTCATCGAGGCCGAATCGGTCGATATTGAGCGCCTCGAGGCCGAATCGAGCTATCTCAGGCTCGATGACGCCGTCGCCTTTGACCTGGGCAAAGTCGCGGACACGACGGAGCAGGGCGTTGGCGATACGGGGCGTCCCTCGTGAGCGCATGGCGATCTCGTGGGCTGCCTCGCCGGTGATCTTCACTCCTAAGAGCTTGGCCGAGCGGGCTATGATCCGCTCCAGCACTTCGTGGTCGTAGTACTCCAGGTGGCAGTTGATGCCGAATCGGGCGCGCAGAGGCGATGTCAGCAGGCCGCTGCGGGTCGTTGCGCCGATGAGTGTGAAGGGGGAGAGGCTCAGCTGCACGCTGCGTGCGCCGGGTCCCTTATCGATCATGATATCAATGCGATAGTCTTCCATCGCCGAGTAGAGATACTCCTCGACGACGGGGCTCAGACGGTGAATCTCGTCGATGAAGAGCACATCATTTTCCTCGAGCGATGTCAGGATGCCGGCCAGGTCGCCCGGCTTGTCGAGGACGGGCCCCGAGGTCACCTTGAAGCCTACACCAAGCTCGTTGGCTATGATATTTGAAAGTGTGGTCTTTCCCAGGCCGGGAGGGCCGTGTAGCAGGAGATGGTCGAGCGCCTCGCCGCGCATACGGGCGGCGGCGACGAAGACCTTGAGGTTCTCGACGATCTTATCCTGTCCGGAGAAAGCGTCAAAACCTGTCGGACGCAATGCGCGCTCGAAGTCGCCGTCGCGGTCGCGTCCCTGCGTGCGTATGTCGAAGTCTTCTTCCAAAATCCGTAGTCGGGGTGTTAGTGGGTCACTACTTGCTTTTTCAGAGATACTTATCGCCGTATTTTTCCTTGACGTCGTTGACCATCAACTTGATACGCTGCTCCTCGCTCTTGGGGCAGATCAGCAGCACATCGCCTGAGTCAGCTATGATATAGTCCTGCAGGCCGTCGACCACTACGAGCTTATCGTCGGGGACGGCGAATATATTACCCTTGGATGAGTAGGCCAGCACGCGGCAGTTCTGAGTGACATTGCCGTCGCGGTTGCGGGGAGAGTTGTCGTAGAGAGTGCTCCATGTGCCGAGGTCGTTCCAGCCGAACTCCACACACTCGACATAGACATTGTCGGCCTTCTCCATGACGGCATAGTCGATCGAGATCGACATGCAGGCGGGGAAGTTGGTGCTGACAAACTCGTTCTCGGCCTCGGTGGCAAAGAGCATCTTGCCGGCGTCGAAGATGCGTGTGATGTCAGATGCGTAGCGCTCCAGAGCCTCCTTGATAGCCTTGCCTTTCCAGAGGAACATGCCTGAGTTCCAGAAGAATTCGCCCGACTCGACGAATACCTCGGCCAGCGAGCGGTCAGGCTTTTCGGTGAAGGTCTTGACCTTATTGATGCCGGCCTCGACCTCCTTGCCGATCTGTATGTAGCCATAGCCGGTCTCGGGGCGGGTGGGGCGGATGCCGAGGGTCAGCAGGGCGTCGTGCGACTCGATAAACTCGAATCCGCGCAGGATGCTCTGCTCAAACTCGCGCTCGCGGGTGATGAGGTGATCGCTCGGAGTGACCAGTATCGAAGCCTCCGGGTCGCGGGCCAGGATGTGATAGGTAGCCCATGCTATGCAGGGAGCCGTGTTGCGGCGCGCGGGCTCCTGCAGGATCTGATCCGGCGCCAGCTCGGGTAGCTGCTCGCGGATGAGGGAGGTGTACTGTGCGTTGGTGACGATGATTATGTTAGCCGGATCTACTATAGATACGATTCTGTCGAAGGTCATCTGAAGCAGAGAGCGGCCTGTGCCGAAGAAGTCGATAAACTGTTTCGGCTTATCCTGACGGCTATACGGCCAGAAGCGGCTGCCTATGCCACCGCACATTATGACGCAATATCTATGTGGATTAATCATTGGGGTAAGGTCTCAAAAATTTTTATCGGAGGTAAATTTACACATAATTTCCGAAACCGCAAATTTATCTTACCGCTTGAACAAATAGTCATGACAAGGTTTGATTAGGACTTCGGGTAGTTAATTAAGGTTAAAGTTATGCGGTTTTCGGGGGTTAGGAGCCGAGGGAGGCGGTTCGGGCGGAGATTTCTTTATAAATTTGCCACCCTAATTTCCACACATTAATATATAGGAGGGCTCTCGGAGCCGCTTCATTCCATAATATAGCAACCCTATGGCACCAAATTTAGTAATAGTGGAGTCGCCGGCCAAGGCTAAGACAATCGAAAAGTTTTTAGGGCCTGAATATAAGGTCATGTCGAGCTATGGTCATATCCGCGACCTGAAGAAGAGAAATTTTTCAATTGATGTCGAGCATGATTTCGCGCCTATCTATGAGATACCTGAAGATAAGAAAGGCCTCGTCAGCGAGCTGAAGAAGGCTGCCAAGGGGGCCAAGATGGTGTGGCTCGCATCCGATGAAGACCGCGAGGGAGAGGCCATCGCCTGGCACCTCTATGAGGTGCTCGGCCTAAAGCCCGAGACCACGCGCCGAATCGTCTTCCACGAGATCACCAAGGCAGCTATCCTCCATGCTATCGAGAATCCCCGCACTATCGACCGCGCACTCGTCGATGCCCAGCAGGCCCGTCGCGTGCTCGACCGCATCGTGGGCTTCGAGCTATCGCCCGTCCTCTGGAAGAAGATCAAGCCCGCTCTGTCGGCCGGTCGCGTACAATCGGTGGCTGTCAGACTTATAGTGGAGCGTGAGCAGGAGATCAAGAATTTTGTGCCGGAGGAATACTTCCGCGTATCGGCCGATTTCCACGATAATGCCGGAAACTCTCTGCGCACGGAGCTCTCCCACCGTCTGCATCGCCGCGACGAGGTCGAATCCCTGTTCAAGCGCAGCGAGGGTGCCCGCTGGACTGTCGGTGACATCCAGGTAAAGCCGGTCAAGAAGTCGCCTGCTCCTCCGTTTACGACCTCGACTCTCCAGCAGGAAGCCGCAC
This sequence comes from Bacteroidales bacterium, assembly GCA_014800605.1. Lineage (GTDB taxonomy): Bacteria > Bacteroidota > Bacteroidia > Bacteroidales > Muribaculaceae > JAAVFS01. The sequence goes on from JAAVFS010000119.1 coordinate 8,863, forward strand.
GTAAGCTCGGATTCACTGTAGGCCAGACCATGATGGTAGCCCAGCGCCTCTATGAGAATGGTCATATCACATATATGCGTACCGACTCACTCAACCTCTCGTCACTGGCCATCGATACAATCAAAGAAGAAATTGAGAATAATATCGGAGCAGAGTATCTGCATATACGCAAGTATCACACCTCGTCCAAGGGAGCTCAGGAGGCTCACGAAGCTATCCGCCCGACCTATATATCCAAGCATGATATCACCGGGACTCCTCAGGAGAAGAAGCTCTACAATCTGATCTGGAAGCGCACGATAGCCTCTCAGATGGCCGACGCACAGATCGAAAAGACTACTATCGACATCACCCCCGACCATGATGTCGACCGCTTCATAGCTACAGGCGAGGTCATCAAGTTTGACGGCTTTCTCAAGGTCTATATCGAGGGACGCGATGACGAGCATGACGACGAGACGCTTCAGGCCCTCCTCCCCGGAGTGTCGGTAGGCGATGCCGTCGATCTCATCGAAGTCGTTGCCCAGCAGCGCTACACACAGCATCCGCCCCGCTACACCGAGGCCTCGCTCGTCAAGAAGATGGAGGAGCTCGGCATCGGCCGCCCGTCGACCTACGCACCGACTATCCAGACCATCCAGCAGCGCGAATATGTGGAGAAAGGCGACCGCCCCGGCACGGAGCGCACCGTCGAGACCCTCACCTTGCTCCCCGGCGACAAGATTGTCAGCACAGAGCGCACAGAGAGTGTGGGCGCCGAGAAGGGTAAGCTGCTGCCGACCGATATCGGCGTGGTAGTCAATGACTTCCTGACAGAATATTTCCCCAATATACTCGACTACAACTTCACCGCCCGCGTCGAGGAGCGCTTCGACGACATAGCCGAAGGCAAGATAGGCTGGACAGGCGAGATAGCCGACTTCTACAAAATCTTCCATCCGGCCGTCGACACGGCCATCAACATGCGCCTCGAGCATAAGGTCGGCGAGCGCCTGCTGGGCCTCGACCCCGCTACCGGCAAACCCGTTTCGGTCAAGATCGGCCGCTTCGGTCCGCTCGTGCAGCTCGGCGATGGCGATGGCGATGAGAAGCCGCAGTTTGCATCGCTCCTGAAAGGGCAGTCAGTGTCGACAATCACCCTCGAGGAGGCACTCGGCCTCTTCAAGTTCCCGCGCCATCTGGGCGACTATGAGGGAAAAGACATCTCCGTCTCGATCGGCCGCTTCGGTCCCTACATCAAGCATGACGGCAAGTTTGTCTCTATCCCCAAGACACTCGCCCCGACCACCATCACCCTCGACGAAGCCATCGAGCTCATCGACTCAAAGCGCGATGCCGACAGCCGCAAGCATGTCAAGACCTTCGATGAAGACCCCGAGATGCAACTCCTGCGCGGCCCCTACGGCATCTATATATCATATAAGAAACACAACTACAAGATACCCAAGAGCGTCACAGCCCCCGAGAGCCTGACTTTCGAAGAGTGTCGCGAGATAGTTGACAAGGCGCCGGCTCCCCGTCCGCGCCGTGCCGCCACTAAAAAGAAATAAGCCATGCCACGTCCGCTGAAAGCCAAGCCGGGAGCCGAGCGCAGAGCGTATGCCCCGGATGTGATAGAGACATACACCGTAGCCGAGCCGGCCAGACTGCTCGACTTCCTGATTGCATCGATGCCCATGCGCAAGCGCACATCGGTCAAGGAGCTCCTAAAGCACAACAGCATTAAGGTGGGCGAAGAGGTCACCACGCAGTTTGACCGCGAGCTTCTCCCGGGCGATGTCGTCGCCGTCAACCTGACCCGCGAGTGGCCCCGATTCTACAATCGTCGTATGCAGATAGTCTATACCGACGACGATATCATCGTCGTCAATAAAGGCTACGGCCTCCTCTCGATGGGCAATGACAAGGTGAAAGAGGGCACAGCCTACTCGATCCTCAAAGACTATGTCAAGTGGGAGAATCCCCGCAACAAGATCTTCATTGTGCATCGTCTTGACCGCGATACATCCGGACTGATGATGTTTGCCCGCAACCCCGAGGCCAAGGAGGGGATGCAGCATAACTGGAACAATATGGTGCTCGACCGACGTTATCTCGCTGTGGTCGAAGGCAATGTAGAGCAGGACGAGGGTGTAGTCAAATCCTATCTGATCGAAAACACCCGCTATGAGGTCTACTCTACCCAGGATCCGCAGCTTGGCGGCCAGCTCGCCGTCACACGCTATCGTGTCCTCAAGCGTGCCAACGGCTACACACTGCTCGAGGTGTCGCTCGACACCGGTCGTAAGAATCAGATCCGCGTGCACATGAAAGACCTCGGCCACCCCATCGCAGGCGACCGCAAGTATGGTGCCAAATCGAGCCCGATCCACCGCCTCGCCCTGCACGCACAGACCCTCCGCTTCATTCACCCCATCACACGCCGCGAGATGAACTTCACCACACCCATCCCGGCCTCCTTTGCCTCGATGGTAAAGTAAAAACATTTTAAGCGTAGGTACGAAATCAAGCGAGCCGCTGTCATCCCGACAGCGGCTCGCTTAATAAACCAATCATTATCACATTTTCTGCATTGTAAACATCGGCGGACGAGAAATGGTTCGCAGATATTGCAAATTTATTTCAAAAATATTTCATTTCAGTGTTCTCGCCAATAGGCAAGCCTTGTGGACACAAATTTTGGATTATTGTCATTCTCTTGCTATCTTCGCTGAAAATATAGCCACCCAATGGGAAAATTGCCTGAAAAATTTAAAGACATGATATCCTCCTTGGCCGCTGACGAGCCCCGTGTCGACGGCCTGACAGCTGCCCTCGAGGAGAGCGACCCGTCAGTATCTCTGAGAGTCAATCCCGGCAAGGCAGCTCCCTCGATAGCCGTCGGAGCTGAGCCCGTGGCCTGGTGTCCGGGTGGATTCTATCTTGACAGGCGCCCGTCGTTCACGCTCGATCCTGCCATGCACCAGGGGCGATACTATGTGCAGGACGCATCGTCGATGTTTCTTGGCAATGTGGTCCGCGAGCTGACCGGGCAGATGGGTCCCATAGCCTATCTTGATGCCTGCGCCGCACCGGGCGGCAAGACCACGACCGCTATCGATGCCCTACCGGAGGGATCGCTCGTCGTAGCCAATGAGTTTGACTATCGCCGTGCCGAGATCCTGCGCGAAAATGTCACCAAGTGGGGCTACCCCGGCGTCGTAGTCAGCCGAGGTGACACCTCCCGATTCCGCAAACTGCCCTCTACGTTTGATGTCATAGCGGCCGATGTCCCCTGCTCAGGCGAGGGGATGATGCGCAAGGACGCCGAGGCTGTCGCACAGTGGAGCCGCGGACTCATAGCCGAGTGCGCCGCCCGCCAGCGCGAGATAGTCGACAATCTCTGGGGTGCCCTCAAGCCTGGGGGCTACCTTATATATAGTACATGTACATTCAATCGCGACGAGGATGAGGCCATCGTCGAATACCTTATTGATACGTATGATGCCGAGAGCGTCACCCTCGAGAGCTATGGCGCCTATCCCGAGATTCTCCCCGCGATAGGGTCGGCTGTCAGCGCTTACCGCTTCATGCCTCACCGCACGCGTGGCGAAGGCCTCTTTTTGGCAGTGCTAAGGAAGCCTGGCGAGCTACGCGAGGGTCAGGCCTCAGAGCGCAGCAAGTCAGGCAAGGGTGTAAAAGGTCAGCAGAAACTCCCCGCGTGGTGGCCTGCCGGCCTTGAGCCGGTGGTCATCGAAGATACCATCTATGGCGTAGAGCCCCGCTGGCGTGATCTCACAGAGCAGCTCCTCAAGCGGCTCGACGTCATCATGCCGGGGGTAGAGGTTGCCGTCATAAAGGGGCGCGATCTCATCCCGGCGCAGGGCGTGGCGATGCTTCGCGGCGACCGGATTCCGGCGGATGTGGATCGGGTTGAGGTCGACGAGCCAACCGCTCTGACCTACCTGCGCCGCGAAGCCATCTCACTGCCAGACGGTACGGATCGAGGCTATCTGCTCCTGACCTATCAGGGCATGCCCCTCGGCTGGGTAAAAAACCTTGGCAACAGGAGCAACAACCTCTATCCCGCCAACTGGCGTATCCGCCACCTCTGACATATATCAAGCGAGCCGCTGTCATCCCGACAGCGGCTCGCTTAATAAACCAATCATTATCACATTTTCTGTATTGTAAACATCGGCGGACGAGAAAAGGTTCGCAGATGTTGCAAAAACATTTCAAAATAATTTCATTTCGATAAAAGGGTACAAAAAAAGAGGCAGCTCCACGATAGTGAAACTGCCACGTATGTCGGTCTGCCAGAGAGTCTTACTGGGCTGACACCTTGGTGTAGCGGCTGTTGAGGCCGTTGACGATTTCGTCGGTGATGTCGAGGGCGGGGTTGAAGTAGTCGCCGTTGCTCTTGACGAGGATTGCGTCGAAGTGGTGCTGTGCATTGTAGTCAGCCAGGAAAGAGTTGAGTGAGTCTACAAACTGCTGTTGCTGCTGCATGCCGAGGTTGGCTGCTTCCTGCTGCAGGTTGGCGATGTAGCGCTGAGCCTGCTCATATTTGCGCTGGAATTCGGCAGCATCCTGCTGTACGGCCTGCACGTCGGCGTTGTAGCTCTGCTCGGTGAGGTAGCCACCGTTTTTGAGTTTTGACTCGATATTCTGCTGCTTTCGCTGGAGGGCTTTGTCGTGAGCTTCGAGCTCCTTCTGCTTGGCGGCTGATTCCTTTTCGATATCGTTGCTCTTAGCGATCATGATCTCATTGAAGTCAGCGCAGAGGTGATATTTGTTCATGACTGAGTCGAGGTTGTAGTAGCGGATGCTGATGTTGGTGTCGTGGGCTACAGCGGCGTTAGAGCTACCGTCAGTCTGAATGTCCTTAGAGCCGGAGCAAGCTGAAGTGGCGGCCAGAATCATAGCGCCGGCCATAAGTGACAATGTTGATTTTTTCATTGGATATGATGTTATTCGTTATTTTTCTATATGTTAGGGTAGCTGCCACGGGGGCTGTTACTCCGCGCTGTCGTGCCGGTCGCTATCGTCGCTATGTGCGCACTTGATGCCGCGCTTGCGCAGCTCTGGGATGTCGTGGGCGTGTCCCGAGGGAAACTGCCCCCCTTTGACGAAAAATACTTTAACGCCCAGGAGTGTCACGGCAACGGCTATGAGCAGAATAGCTAAAATAATGGTCTGCACGATGATTGTTACAGTTAAATCATTGCAAATATAAGAAAGATGACTTAAAAGTAGAGCATATATAAATTATATTTTGTAACTTAGTGAGCAGTTAAGCGTCTTTTTAACGTCTTTTTTAGAATGGTAATAATTTTTTAAACTATATAAAATGAAAGTATCTGAATTAGAGCCCCGCATCGTTTTTGAAATATTCGATGAGATTACCAAGGTGCCCCGTCCCTCCAAGAAGGAAGGGAAGATCCGCCAGTTCCTGCTCGACTTTGCAGCCAAGCACGGTGTCGCCGCCAAGACTGACGAAGTGGGCAATGTAGTCCTCTCCGTACCCGGCACTCCCGGCCATGAGAATGCTCCTACTGTAGTGCTTCAGGGCCACATGGACATGGTCTGCGAGAGCAATGACAAGAGTTTTGACTTCGAGACAACCCCTATCACTACCATCGTCGATGGCGACTGGGTGCGTGCCGACGGCACCACTCTCGGCGCTGACAATGGCATCGGCGTAGCAGCCGCTCTGGCAGCTATCACCGACAAGGACCTCGTGCACGGCCCCATCGAAGTGCTCGTGACTGTCGACGAAGAGACCGGCATGACAGGCGCATTCAATCTCGGCAAGGATATGATCACCGGCAAGATCCTCGTCAACCTCGATTCTGAGGATGATGCCGAAGTGTTCGTAGGATGCGCCGGCGGTGTCGACACACAGGCTGTCTTCACCTATAAGCGCTCATTCGCTCCGACCGACTTCCACTACTTCAAGCTCGACGTATCAAAGGGACTGGGTGGTCACTCCGGCGGCGACATCCACCTCGGACGCGCCAATGCCAACAAGATCGTGGCCCGCTTCCTCTGGGACCTGTCACGCAAATATGAGGTAGTAGTCAGCGAGTTTGACGGAGGCAACCTCCGCAACGCCATAGCCCGCGCCGCACACGTAGTCTTCGGCGTGCACACCTCCAAGAAGGAAGATATCCGCATCGCCCTCAATATGTATGCAGCCGATATCGCCAACGAGTTTGCCGGCGTAGAGCCCACACTGACCCTCAACCTCGAGAGCGTAGACCGCCCCGAGTACTGCATCGACTCCAAGACCTCCAACAACCTCATCCGCTCGCTCTACTGCGCTCCTCACGGAGTTGTATCAATGAGCCGCGACCTCGAGGGCCTCGTGGAGACTTCGACCAACCTGGCATCCGTCAAGATGCGTGGCGACAATGAGATCGTCATCGCTACCAGCCAGCGCAGCTCCGTAGAGTCACGCAAATGGGATATCGCCAATCAGGTTGAGGCCGTCTTCACCCTCGCAGGTGCAGCTGTGACCCACGGCGACGGTTATCCCGGATGGCAGCCCAACATGGAGTCGCCCGTCATGAAGCTCGCTTGCGACGCCTATGAGGAGCTCTATGGCATCAAGCCCGCCATCAAGGCCATCCACGCCGGTCTGGAGTGCGGACTCTTCAAGTCAGTCTATCCCGATCTGGACATGGTGTCGTTCGGACCGACCCTCAAGGATGTGCACTCACCCTCTGAGCGTATGTTCATCCCCGCCGTCGAGCGCTTCTGGGGCCAGCTCCGTCGCCTGCTGGAGAAAGTAGCCGACCTCAAAAAGTAAATATACCTATATAGTATAACGGTATATGTGAAACCTCTGAGCAGCCCCCCTGCGCAGAGGTTTTTGCATTGATATGCCTCAGGCCGCAGGGTGGGGGATGTGATTTTTTTTAGGACTGGGGGCCGATGTAGCTTTTTTGTTTGAGTAAATCTTTATATTTTTGTATCGGAAGAAGTAGTGGCAGCCACTCGGCTGTGGCTCCTCCCGACTAAACGCCTCACTCAACTTGGTAAATATCAAGCATATACTCTTGTCTTTGACGATACTCGCCGCACCGTCGCTCGGAGCCGAGACCGTCACATCCGAGCCCGGCGCCCTCAGCCGGCAGCTGCAGGAGCGGAGTGTGACCTCGCTGACCGTCACCGGTGAGATCGACATCAGAGACATGCAGTTTATCGTCGACTCCCTCCCGGAGCTGACCTCGCTTGATCTCAGCGGTGCCCGTGTAGCCGGATATGCCGGCGACCGCCTTTACGCCCCCGCGAGCGCCGACATCCTCCCCGCCTACTCCCTGATGGGCCTCCGCGCCGGCAAGGTGACCCTACCCGCTCAGCTGAAGCGAATCGACGACGGTGCCCTCGCCGCCACGGCTATCACCGCCATCACCCTCCCGGCAGGAGTCACAGCCGTCGGCACCGGAGCCTTTGCCGGATCTGCCGAGCTGGCGTCAGTCGCCCTCCCGGCGAGCCTCAAAGCCATCGGGACGGCAGCCTTCAAAGACTGTACCTCCCTGACAGCCATCGACCTCCCTGAGGCAGTTACGGCGATAGACTCCTGCGCCTTCGACGGCTGCCGAGCCCTGTCGGTCGTCAACTTCCCCGCCTCACTGACCCGCATCGGCGCCCGCGCATTTCAAGGCACAGCCCTGACCGACATCTCCCTCCAGGGGTGTAAGTCGCTCCGGAGAGTCGGCGCCTTCGCCTTCGCACATATCCCGACTCTGACGTCGGCCATCCTCCCCGCCGGAGCCTCGCAGCTTGGTGAGGGGCTCTTCTTCGACTGCGAGAGCCTCCAGAGTGTAGTCATGCCGGAAGCCATCGACGAGCTCCCCGACTACGTCCTTAAAGGCACGCAGCTCACCGACCATTCAGGAGTCATCCCCTCAGGAGTCACCCGCATAGGCCGCTACGCCCTTTATGGCAATGCGCGCCTCGTCGCCCTCGAGCTCCCCGAGGGGCTCGAATCCATCGACGACCGCGCCCTGGCCGGACTCGTCGCCCTCAAGCGGCTCGACGCCGCCCGCCTCAGCTCGCTCCCCGCGCTCGGCGACGACGTATTTGCCGGGACAGCCTCCAAGGATGTCGCCCTCCTGTCCGCCGATGACATGGCCCCCATCTTTGAGGTCGCCGACCAATGGAAAGAATTCACCGTGATAGCCTATTCGTCGGCCGACGAGGTCGAAGCCGATAGCCCGATGTCGCGCCTGCTCCTCCGCTACGACGGCTCCGACATCTATATCACCGCCGGCCGCCCCATATCCGCCGTCGACATCTATGACCTCAGCGGCTCGATGATCGCCGCGCGTCGCCTCTCGGCCCCCGAAGCGGAGACCTCCGTCAGCGTCGGTCCTCGCGCCGGTCAGGTAGTCATCCTGCGCGTAGCCTACGCCGATACCGACAGCACATCAATCGCAAAACTAAAGCTATGACCGACAAAGTCCTCCCTGAAGCCCGTCCGGCCGAGACCCCCGTAGAGCGACTCCGCTACCTGCTCCGACAGCGCCGCATGTCGCAGGCCGAGATGGCACGCACGCTGGGCATCGACTCCGCGCGCCTGTCGAAGATCTTCTCCGGGCGCCTCCCGATGACCGAGGGCTTTATTAATAAGGTAGCCGTCGATATGGGCGTCTCCAAGCCCTGGCTCAGCAGCGGCATCGGAGTCCCCTACGAAAAGCCCCTCCACGCCAGCACCATCACGTCGCCCGTCACCCCCGTGGCCACCAAAGGGATCGCCGTCTATGATGTCGACGTCACAGCCGGAACAGCCGAGCTCTCGCAGCTGCTGACCGACGACCACATAATAGGCTATGTCGACATGCCCCTGATAAGCTCCGACTGCGTCATAGTCAGGGTAGCCGGCGACAGCATGACTCCCGTCGCCCCCGATGGCAGCTATGTAGCCATCCGCCCCGTCTCCTCGACCGGGATAATCTTCTGGGGGCAGATCTATGTGGTCATCACCGACTCCTATCGCATGGTCAAATTCATCCGCCGCAATCCCGACCCCGGCTATGTCACCCTCCACTCCGACAATCCCGCCTACGATGATATCGACATGCCCCGCTCCGAGATCAAAAAGCTATTTCTTGTAGAAACCGTTATAAAATACGACAAACGATGCTGATCAATCGCCTTACACGCACACTCTTTTTCAGTATGGCCGTCAGCCTTACAGCCATCAGCGCCTCGGCCGAGATTCCCTCAGGCTATTACAGCAATGCCAATGGCAAGAAAGGAGCCGAGCTCAAGACAGCCCTCTCCAATCTCATCTATAATCACACCGAAGTGTCATCCTACTCAGCCCTCCCGCAATACTTCCAGCGCACCGACGTCTATCCCGAGTCAAATCGCTGGTGGGACATGTATAGCGACATCCCCCTCTACGCTCCCAGCTTCAAAGGGCTCAATCGCGAGCACTCATTCCCCAAGAGCTGGTGGGGCGGCAGCACGACGACACCCGCCTACGTCGATCTCAACCATCTCTATCCCTCCGAGGCCGCTGCCAACATGGCCAAGAGCAACTATCCCCTGGGCACAGTCTCTACCTCCAAGTTTGACAATGGAGTCGTCAAGGTAGGCTATGCCGTTACGGGGCAGGGTGGTGGCGCCGCCCAGGTGTTCGAGCCCGCCGACGAGTATAAGGGCGACTTCGCGCGTACATATTTCTATATGGTCACCTGCTATCAGAATCTGACCTGGAACAAATCCTACAGCTGGATGCTCCAGCAGAACACATACCCGACCCTGACCGGATGGGCCCAGCAGCTCCTGCTGGAGTGGAACCGCATGGACCCCGTGAGCGAGAAGGAAATCAACCGCAATGAGGAGGTCTACAAGATCCAGAACAACCGCAATCCCTTCATCGACTATCCGCAGCTCGCAGAGTATATCTGGGGCGACCGCCGCGACGAGCTTTTCTATGAGGATACCGCCGCCGATATCCCCACAGGCGAGCCCACGCTGATCACCCCCGTCCAGGATATGTCGCTCGACTTCAATGAGGTAGCTGTAGGCAGTGCCACCTCCTCGCGCCTCTTCTTCAATGGCGAGAATCTGCGCGGCAACCTCTCCGTGACCGTCTATGGCGCGGACAAAGCCATGTTTGCCGTCAGCGCCAAGTCGATCCCCACCAGCGTGGTCAACAGCTCGGCCGGCTATTGGCTGACCATCACATATACCCCCGCCTCCGAGGGGATGCACTCCGCCCGCCTCATAGTCAGCGACGGCGGTCTGACTGGCTCCCTCGGCGTCGCCCTGCTCGGCCAGGGATGCCCCGTGCCCGAGCTGACAGCCTTTGAGGCCCTCCCCCCGGCTGAGGTGACCCGCGACTCCTACATTGCCCGCTGGGAAGCCCCCGACCAGGTGGTCGACTACTACATCGTCACCCGCACACGCTACTATTCCGGCTCGACATCATCCGAAGAGCTCCTTGCCGAGGACAATGAGGTGCTGATCAGCGACTATGATGCTTCCGTCCCCGAGAGCTACAATGTGCGCTCCGTTCGCCTCGGCTTCGAGTCGCCCCGCAGCAATGAGATCTATGTCGACTATGCCGCCATCGACGAAGTCTTCGGCGACATCCTCCTCGGCACAGCCCCCGTCGAGGGTGGCATCCGTTTCGTATGCCCCGTGCCGGTAGCCGATGCCGTCATATACGATATGCAGGGACGCCCCGTACGCGCCTTCCAGCTCATAACCGACGATATGTATCTGACCGACATGATGCCCGGCGTCTACCTGCTCACATCGCCCGCTCTGCGCCGTCCCGTGCGTATCGTGATAAAGTAATCATCAGGCTATAAATCCAAGATAGAAATATAACACTCCCCCCCCCAATTCATAAATTCTAAAAATGGAATACGGAATTCTTGACTTCTTAGGTCTGCTCGGCGCCGTCGGTCTCTTCCTCTACGGCATGAAAGTAATGAGTGAAGGACTGCAGAAAGCTGCCGGCGACCGCCTCCGCAACATTCTGGGCGCCATGACTCGCAACAGATTTACCGGCACACTGACCGGCTTCGGCATCACCGCCCTCATCCAGAGCTCATCAGCCTCGATCGTGATGGTAGTGAGTTTCGTTAATGCCGGCCTGGTGACCCTCGCCCAGTCTATGGCCGTCATCTTCGGCGCCAACGTCGGCACCACCTTCACCGCCTGGATGCTGACCCTCTTCGGCTTCAAAGTCGATATCTCAGCCTACGCTATACCCCTGATGGCCTTCGCCGTCGTCATGCTCTTCTCCCACAAGAGCCGCACAAAGTCGCTCGGCGAGTTCCTCATCGGCTTCGCCCTCCTCTTTCTGGGCTTGGACATGATCTCCAATTATGTCCCCGACCTGCAGTCCAACCCCGCCATGTTTGAGGCCCTCCAGCGCTACGCCGACATGGGATTCCGCTCAGTGTTGATATTCTTCGCTGTAGGATGCGTCGTGACGATGATCATCCAGTCATCCGCCGCCACATTCGCCATCACCCTTATCATGTTCTCCCGCGGATGGGTCGACTTCAACCTCGCCTCGGCCATCGTGCTCGGCTCCGCTGTCGGTACCACAATCACGCCTATCCTCGCCTCGCTGAGCGGCAATGTCGCCGCCAAACGCACAGCCATGGGCCACCTGATATTCAACCTCCTGGGCTCCATCTGGTGTCTGGCGCTCTTCTATCAGTTTACAGCCCTGATCATGTGGATCACACAGAAGATCGGCACCGGCGACCCCAACGCCCTCTACACCTATATCAACCATCTCCGCGTCGAGACCCCCGAGGTCTACAATCACCTCTTCGACACATCGTCCAATCCCGACACTCAGCTCCAGCTCTCGATCGAAGCAGCCACCCCGATGCTCCGCAGCCTTCAGTTCAAGGCCTCGATAGGACTATGCGTGTTCTATACCACCTACAAGCTCATCAACCTGTCGATCATGATATGGTTTACCAAGCTATATGTCAAGGTAGTAGAGTGGCTCATACCCTCCAAGAAGAAGGGCGACGACGAGTTCCAGCTCAAATTTATAGGCGGCACTCTGATGCAGGCCTCTGAGCTCAACATCACTCAGGCCGAGAAGGAGATGTTCGTCTATGCAGAGCGCGTAGGCCGGATGATCGGCATGGCACGCGAGCTCGTCCACACCAAGAGCGGCGGCGACGAATTCAATAAGCGCTACTCACGCCTGGAGAAGTACGAGGAGATCTCCGACCGCATGGAACTCGAGATAGCCAACTATCTCAACCGCACCGCTGAAGGCCGACTCTCCAACGCCTCTAAGCGCCGCATCGTGGCCATGATGGGCATCGACTCCGAGGTAGAATCTATCGCCGACTGCTGTCTCGGTATAGGCAAGATACTCCTGCGCAAGCAGCAGAGCAACGTCCACTTCAACGACGAAATCTATCTCAACATCGACCGCATGTTTGACTACGTCCAGACCGCCATGGACAGTATGCTCCGCCTGCTCGAAGCCCCCGACTCAGTCACTGAGAACGAGCTCATCGTCTGCTACAACAACGAGCGCGAGATCAACAATTTCCGCAACACCCTCCGCCAGTCCAACGTGACCAATATCAACGACCATCACTACGAGTATCAGAGCGGCATCCACTATATGGACATCATCTCTACACTCGAGAAGACAGGCGACTATATCATCAATGTAGTCGATACGATCAAGACCGAGTTCAAGCACGTCTCAATCCATAACAAAGGCTGACCCTCCCGCTGACCATGACTGACCATATCACCATCTACGGAGCTTCAAGCCCCGACATCGATCCCCGGTTTATCGAAGCCGCCCGCCGCGTCGGCGAGCTGATAGCCGGACGCGGAGTGACCCTCGTCAGCGGTGGCGGCCGCACGGGCCTGATGGCTGCAGCCATCGAAGGCGCCTCCGCATCCTCAGGCGCGACCGTAGGCATACTCCCTCAGTTTATGATCGACCGCCGATGGGGGCACCCCGACCTCGGAACTACCATCTCCACCCCAGATATGCACACCCGCAAGCGGAAGATGGCCTCCCTCTCCGGAGCCGTCATAGCCCTTCCCGGCGGTGTAGGCACCCTCGAGGAGCTGCTTGAGATCATCACTTGGCGTCAGCTCGGTCTATATCAGGGCAATATCGTGATACTCAACACCCTTGGCTATTACGATCCGCTCCTGCAGATGCTTGAGCGCTCGATCGAAATGCATTTCATGAACCCCGACCACCGCTCCCTCTGGCAGGTAGCCGCCACACCCGATGAGGCAGTAGCGCTCGCCCTCGACAGGGAGCCCGAACATCGTTCATTCACACAGAAGATACATTGAATCCCGACAGCCTGAATACAGCATTCCCGGCCGCTGCTCCCGACACCCTCGCCACAGCCTACGCCCCCGACAGCCTCGCCCTGCGGCCTGCCGTTCCGGAGCCAGCAGCCATACTCGTCGTCGAGCATCGTCCGGCGTGGATCCGCGGCCTTGAGCCTACCCCCCGGCCCGCATCCTCAGCCGCTCATTCAGGCGTCACGACAGCCTTCATAGTTCTGTTTGCCCTCATAGCTCTCACGGCCTATCATCTGCCACATATCTTCACGTCGATCAAGACCGACATGTTTGGTGTGCGCCGCCGCAACAACGCCTTCGACAGCCACACATCGGGCGAAGCGCGCACCCTGGCGCTGATGATCCTCCTTGCAGCCACCTGCGAGGCAGTCATCGTCGGCTGCTTCATCAATCCCCTCTTCGGAGCTTCGCTCCCGCTCTTCGGCGCCACAGTAGGACTGATGGTAGCCTACTACATCTTTCAGCTCATAGCCTTCTCGGTCGTGGGGTACGCATTTACCGATCCCCTCTCAGCCTCGCAGTGGAGGCGCGGATTCAATCTCTCGCAGGGTTTGCTCGGATTTCTCCTGCTTCCGCCGGCCCTGATTGTGCTCTTTTATCCCCCTTTGACAGTGGCCGCTTTTGTCTATGCCGCCGTGGCCTATCTGACAATAAGAGTGATATTTATTTACAAAGGTTTTAGAATTTTTTTTGACTCAATCGGTTGTTTAGTCTATTTTATTTTGTATCTTTGCACGCTGGAACTTATTCCCGCTATTGCAGTCTATTCAGGCGCCATTGCTCTGAATAGACTTTTATAACATAGACAAAACACGAAAGAAGTGAAAATTAGCAAGATACTAGTCTCTCAGCCCAAGCCGTCATCAGACAAGTCACCTTACTACGACATAGCCGAGCGCTATAATGTAGAGCTCATATTCCGTCCCTTCATCAAAGTCGAGGGACTGACCGCCCGTGAATTCCGTCAGCAGAAGATCAATCTCGCCGACTTTACAGCTGTCATCTTCACAGCCCGCACAGCCATCGACCACTTCTTTGCTCTGGCCGAAGAGATGCGCTATCACATCCCCGACGACCTTAAGTACTTCTGCACCAGCGAGTCTATTGCCCTCTATCTCCAGAAATATATCGTCTATCGCAAGCGCAAGATCTTCTATTGCGACAACGGCAAGATCGCCGATCTCGTCCCCCTGCTGACCAAGCACGCCAAGGAGAAATACCTCTATGTAGTCTCCGACGTCAATAAGGACGATACCGCCGTGCTCGACAATGGCAAGATACAGTACACCCGCGCCATCATGTATCGCACAGTCAGCAATGACTTTGCGCCCGATGAGCCCCTCGACTATGACGCGCTCCTCTTCTTCAGCCCCGCAGGTATCGAGTCGCTCAAAAAGAATTTCCCCGATTTCGACCAGACCAACGTCGCAATCGGTACATTCGGCGTGACCACAGCGCGCGCCGTCGAGCAAGCCGGTCTGCGTCTCGACTTCCAGGCCCCCACGCCTCAGACCCCCTCGATGCCGGCCGCCCTCGACCTATTCCTGAAGAACAACCTCGAAAAGTAAGGCTTCGGCCATTGAGAGCCTGATGAGTTACCGTCTGCCGAAGTCACATCGCCTCTGTTCGCGGACAGCCGTCGAACATCTGTTTGACCGCGAGTCAGGCTCACGGGTAGCCGTCAGCTTCCCCCTGCGTGCCGTCTGGCGCCATAACCCCGACCGCCCCGTAGCAGGAGCCCCGGCCCAGTTTATGATCACCGTCCCCAAGAAGCGGCTCCGCCACGCCGTCGACCGCGTCACCATGCGCCGTCGCATCCGTGAGTCTTATCGCTTGTGCCACAGTGGCTTCCCCGTAGCCGAGCCTACCGATATCGCATTCATATATCTGGCCGACACCCTCCTCCCCTACGACCGCATCCAGGCAGCCATGCGCAGTCTGCTCGCGCGCATCCACCCATGTCAGTGATCTCCACCATACTCTCGCTCCCTATCCACTTCTATCGGCGTGCCATCTCGCCGATGTTCCCCTCCTGCTGCCGATTCACCCCCACCTGCTCCGAGTATGCCCTCGAAGCTCTCAAGCGCCATGGCGCCATCAAAGGGCTATACCTGACCATCCGCCGCATCTTGCGCTGCCATCCCTGGGGCGGAAGCGGCTATGACCCCGTCCCATGACCAGTCCCGTCGACATACACACCCACCGCTCACCCCGGCCCGGCGACCTCTTCTCAGCCGGACTGCACCCCTGGGACTCAGCCGACGTCAACCCCGCCGAGCTCAGCGACATCGACCGGAGCCTGCGCCGCAGCGACGTCATCGCCATAGGCGAGGTGGGGCTCGATGCCCTGCGCGGCGCTCCCCTCGAGCAGCAGGAGCAGCTGTTGGAGCACTTCATCGACCTCTCCGAAGAGCTGCGTAAGCCGCTGATAATCCACTGCGTGCGAGCATGGGACCGCCTGCTCCGCATCTATCGCCGACGTCGCCCCACTCAGCCCTGGGCCATCCACGGATTTCGCGGAAGGCCCGAGCTCGCCCGTCAGCTGCTCGATGCCGGGATGTACCTCTCGCTCGGCCGGCGCTACAATCCCGCCACAGCCGCCATCATCCCCTCCGACCGCCTCCTCATAGAGACCGATGGCGACCCCGCGGCCGACATCGACGCGCTGGCCGCATCACTCCCCGCCTACGATCCGGCCACGACGCTCCGCTTCCTCGGCCTTGACCGCAGCTCCACGCTCGGCGCCGTCGTCAATCTAAAGGCCGGAAACCAGGAATAATTTAAAAAAATCGCTATCTTTGCATATCAACTATATACCTGATCAATATGACTGACGACAATATTTCCGGCTCCCGTGCCGAGGGCTTCAAGGCCGACTTCCTCCGACGTGTGAAAAGCGTGACAGTGACCCGCTGGATCCGATTTGCCATCGTGGCACTCGTATTCCTGGCATGGGTCATATGGATGAAGTCGCCCCTGCTCGCCGTCTTCCTGCTCCTGCTGTTTGACATCTACATCACCGGCTACATCCCCTTCACATGGTGGAAAAAGAGCAACAGCAAGATAGTACGCGTCCTGATGAGCTGGGTCGACGCCATCGTCTATGCTCTTGTCCTGGTCTACTTCTTCTTCGCATTCGTAGGTCAGAACTATCAAATCCCCTCATCATCGCTCGAAGGCACCCTCCTGACCGGCGACTACCTCTTTGTCAACAAGATGGTCTATGGCCCCCGCGTGCCGATGACACCCGTCCACTTCCCGCTCGTCCACAACCGCATGCCCGAACTCCTTGGTGGCGGCAAGAGCTATCTCGAGTCACCCTCGATCGAGTATAAGCGTCTGGCCGGACTGCGCGACATAGAGTCGGGCGATATCGTCGTCTTCAACTTCCCCACCGGCGACACCGTGCTCACCAAGTCGCCCGGCACCCTCGACTACTATCAGCTGCGCGAATACATCAGCCGCTATGCCGGCCCCGAACATGTCGACAACGCTATCGCCGGATATGGCGAGAAAGTCTACTATCCCGTCGACCGCCGCGAAAACTATGTCAAGCGCTGCGTAGGCCTCCCCGGCGAGTGGATCAAGATCGTCGACGGCACAGTCTATATCGACGGAGTCGCTCAGCATCGACCTGAGAATGTGCAGTATAACTACCTCGTCACCACCGCCCCCGGCCGCCCGATCACCTCAGCCGAGTGGAAGAAGCTCGGCGTAGCCCTCTCCGACGTGGAGACCCTCACCCCCACCCATAGCGACCCCTTCACCCTCGTCAATAACGGACTGACCCGCGATGACCTCACCGCTCAGCCCCACTATATCGTCCCGCTGACCGACGCCCGCGTCGAGGCCCTCAGAGCCATGGCCGGCGTGGAGTCTGTGAGCCTTGCCTCGGCAGTCGAGGAGCTCCCGCTCTTCCCCTTCGCACTCTCCGACGGGTGGACCCGCGCCGACTATGGCGGCCGATTCGGCATCCGCATCCCGGCCAAGGGGATGACTATACCCGTCGATCGCGAAGCGTGGGAGACCTACGAACGCTGCATCCGCATCTATGAAAACAATCCCACAGCCGAGTTTCGCGACGGCTCCCTCTGGATCGACGGCGAAAAGCGTGATACCTACACATTCGGCATGGACTATTACTTCATGATGGGCGACAACCGCGACAAGTCGCTCGACTCCCGCTACTGGGGATTCGTGCCCGAAGACCATATCGTCGGCACCCCCTGGCGCGTGCTCATCTCTTTCGACGGCGAGAATGGCGGCGTGCGCTGGAACCGTATCCTTAAAGACGCCAATCCCGACAAGTGATCACCCCCCTGACCCTCCATCCCGACACGACCATACTGCTCGAGCCCCGCTATTTCGGCTCGATAGGGTGGTATGCCGCCATGGCCTCATGCGAATATGCACTCGTAGACTATACCTCGCGCTACGACAAGCGCCGAAAGCTGACGCATCGCACCACGATAGCCGACGTCAACGGCCCCCTCGATCTCACCGTGCCGATCTCACGTCCGCCGCTGACCGACCATGATGCGGGCCCTCTGACATGGAGCGACATCCTCGTGTCGCCACACGACCAGTGGTGGAACATACACCGCGTCACCCTCGAGAGCGCTTACGGACGCACACCCTACTTCGAATTCTACATCGATCGCTTCCTTCCCGCCCTGACTCCCGGAGTCGTCGACCGATTTCCGACCCTTCGCGAGCTGGATACATTTCTTGACCGCGAGATACGCCGCATCCTCTGCCTCCCCGGGTCGCAGATTGTCAGCCGCCCCAAGGGCGACATCGTTGACATGCGCCGACGCGAGCCGGAGCCCCGGGCCGCTGCCGAGTGGCCCCCTTACTATCAGGTCAGAGCAGCCCGCCACGGATTCATCCCCGGCCTGAGCATCCTCGACCTCATCTTCAATCTCGGCCCCGAAGCTCCGCTGTATCTGCGGAAGGTACTGGCCACGGATTGACCGGACTATAGCCGCACTCGCCTCTCAGCACACGGGCCGGGACACCCCCTACCGAACAACCCGCAGGGACATCGGCAGTGACCACCGCACCCGCTCCTATCATAGACCCGCGACCTATTCTGACATCCTCCACGATGCAGACCGACGGCCCTGCGTAGACATCATCTTCTATCGTAGCCGCTTTGCCTCTCATCGAGCCGATCGTGGTGCAGTGCGACAGATTGACATTATTGCCTATCACCGCCGACGCATTGATGACAACGCTGTGGTCGTGACCGATGTAGAGCCCGTAGCCAATCCTGACCTCAGTCGGGATAAGCATCGCATACTTCCGGCGATACTTCTCCATCCGCAGCCTGAAGTAGGGGTAGAGCCATCCGCGATGCTGACAAAGCCGGAAGAAAAACTGAAATCCCATCGAGGGCGACTTGAAATGCATGGCCCAGAGCTTGATCCACGAGCCTGTGCGACGCCCCGTGATACGGAAATAGTCGCTTCTGACAAGCTCCATGCAGTCGCCGTATGACTCCGCGACCGGTATTGTGATATCGTTGACGATAGTATGCTTCATTACAGTGGGAGGGGGATGATGAGATTAGCAGACACCTGCAAAAGTAGATATAATTTTCCACCCTCGTGCCCGCACGACCCGTTTTTTTCCTATTAGCGTTGCATATTTCTCCGCATATTCCTAAATTTACATTGTTAATAGTCACCTATGTCCGACAAGGAAGTACATACCCTCAGCTTCGAGTCCCGGCGAGCAGCATCCATGGCGTCAACCCCGTGGATCACCCTCGCCACGCCGACATTCAATCGCCGCCGCGAGCTCGGGCGCCTATATGACTCCTTGCTCCGGCTTCGCGAGAATACCCCCGCCCACATCGAATTCGAGTGGCTCATAATCGATGATGGCTCGACCGATGGCACAATCGATCAGATAGCCCGCTGGGCCGACGACAACCGCCTGCCCATCAGATATTTCTATCAGACTAACAGCGGTAAGCACGTAGCCGACAATCGTGCCGTCAGGCTTGCCCGCGGCGAGATGGTGCTCTCCATCGACTCCGACGACGAACTGACCCCCGATGCCCTCAATCTCTTCCACGACACATGGACCTCCCTCTCTGACTCCCAGCGCGCCGGGCTCAAGGGAGTGACAGCCCGCTGCATCGATCCCGCTACAGGCCGTCTCGTCGGCACCCCGCTACCCCGCCGCCACAATGGCGGCCATTTCCTGATAGCCTCCCCGCAGGACCTCCGCCACCGCTATCACGTCAAAGGCGAGATGGTAGGCTTCACCCGGCGCGACATCCTCCTGCAATACCCCCACGAACTGCGCCCCGACGTCGGCAAATTCATGCCCGAAGGAATCATCTGGTATAGCATAGGCCGGAAATACAAAGAGTATGTCATCGACCGTCCCGCACGCCTCTATCATCAGGATGAAGGGAGCGCCATCATGAGCGGAGGAAGTCGCAACCGCGCCCCGCAAAACTACTATCTGTGGCAGTATCAGGTCAATAACCTTTTCAGCCGCTACCTCCTGCACGACCCCAAGAGCATGCTCAAGGCCGCCGTAGGCCTCTCCATGGACGGCTTTCGCACAGGCCGCAGCCTCTGCGACATCCTGCGCGACACCCGAGGCTTCCTCCCCCGCCTCGCCGTCATCACCCTCCTCCCCGCCGGCTGGCTCCTCTCCCGCCGCTAACTACTATTGTATGTCGCAATCCCTCCCGCATGACCCATGACCGGAGCCGGTTCTGTCGAACCTCACTCCTGCTGGCGTGGCCTTCGAAGGCGGTTTGCAGCGGCAAAGTTAACTAATTATCTGATACTTAGCAAGATGATTACCTATGGGTCAGTGTGATTTTGCATCACTATTCCGTTGAGAGTGCGGGGAGTAGGAGATTTTTGGGGAGGTAGGGTTTGGTAGATGAGGAGGTTTTGCTTAATTTTGAGGGTATGAATGGAAAGGCTCTCAGATATGTGCGCATTGTGGTGCAGACGGCGGTGATTCTGCTGCTGACCGCCCTGCTGCTGGCCACCCCGACCGCCGCTGTGGCTGCCCCGGGCGCCGCGCTCAAGGGGTGGATGCTCTTTCCGCTTGCCTTCGGAGGGATGCTGCTGGTGGTGGCCTTCTGGGCAGGCGTGACGCTCCTGTTCGGGAGGGTCTACTGCTCAACGATGTGTCCGGTAGGCACTTTGCAGGACCTCTCGGCGCGCTTCCGACGCTGGGTTTGGCCCTCGAGCCGGCGCCCCTACCGCTACTCGCCCCCCGCGCCGCTGAGTGTGCGCGCGGCGATGATCGTCATGCTGATAATGAGTGCTGCTCTGGGCGCCGCCGCCACGGGGTGGGCGCTGATGCCCTTCATACAGGTCTCGCCGACCGACTCCTATGAGCATATCGTCTATGCCGTCACTCCCCATGAGCATCACTTGGGCGCCAGGCTGATAGCGGCTGCGGGAGTCAATCTGGTCTTTATCGTCGGGATGGGCATGTGGCGCGGGCGCGAGCTATGCAACAAGCTCTGTCCGCTCGGAGCCGGCATGGGCGCACTGAGTCCACTGGCTCTGATGCAGATAGATATCGACACTGACCGCTGCACCCACTGCCGCCGCTGTGAGGATGTCTGCAAAGCCGGGTGTCTTGACTCGGAGATCAGCACGATCGACGCTCAGCGCTGCGTCCGCTGCTTCGACTGTCTGGCCGCCTGCCACGACGACGCTATCCGCTTCACCACTCGTCGCCACCGCCTGTCGATTCCGATGCTTCAGAAGATCGAGAAGCCTGCGGCGGCGATGGTCAAGCCCGAGGAGCCCGCCATGAATGAAATGAAAAAGTAATTAACAGAATATCATAGAGTAATGAAACAATATCTCGATCTGCTCAGACACATAATGGAGCACGGCACATCGAAGTCGGACCGCACCGGCACGGGGACACGCAGCGTCTTCGGCTATCAGATGCGATTTGACCTCTCGGAGGGTTTTCCGATGCTGACCACCAAGAAGCTGCATCTGAAGTCAATCATCCACGAGTTGCTATGGTTTCTCCGGGGTGACACCAACGTCAAGTATCTGCAGGAAAACGGTGTCAGAATCTGGAATGAATGGGCCGATCCCGATGGGGAGCTTGGCCATATCTACGGCTATCAGTGGCGCTCATGGCCTGACTATGACGGCGGCCATATCGATCAGATCTCGGAGGTCATCGAGGCCCTCAAGACCAACCCCGACTCACGCCGAATCATAGTCAGCGCCTGGAATGTGGCCGACATCAAGAATATGAATCTTCCCCCCTGCCACGCTTTCTTCCAGTTCTATGTGGCCGACGGCAAGCTGTCGCTCCAGCTCTATCAGCGGAGTGCCGACACATTTCTCGGCGTGCCGTTCAATATCGCCTCGTATGCTCTGCTGCTTCTGATGGTAGCGCAGGTGACCGGCCTGAAGCCCGGCGAGTTTGTCCATACTCTGGGCGATGCACATATATATAATAACCATTTCGATCAGGTGGCAGAGCAGCTCAGCCGCGAGCCGCGCCGACTCCCACGCATGGTCATCAACCCGGAGGTAAAGGATATCTTCGACTTCAAGTATGAGGATTTCAAACTTGAGGACTATGATCCGATGCCCCACATAAAGGCCGAAGTCTCAGTATGATAACGATTATAGCTGCCGTCACCTCTACAGGTGCCATCGGGCGCCGTGGCGATCTGATATGCCACATCCCGGGCGACCTGCGCCACTTCAAGGAGCTGACGATGGGCCACCCGATCATCATGGGGCGCAAGACCTTCGAGTCGCTCCCCGGCGGGGCTCTCCCCGGGCGCCGCAACATCGTCATCACCACCCGCCGTGACTTCCGTGCCCCGGGTGTCGAGACTGTCGGCTCGCTCGCCGAGGCTATCTGCGTCGCCGGTGAGGCCGACTGCTACATAATCGGCGGCGGACGCGTCTATGCCGAAGCGATGCCGATAGCTGATGCGCTGAGCCTGACGGAAATAGACATCGACGGGCCGGAGGATGCCGACACATTCTTCCCGGAAGTCGACCCCTCTCAGTGGCGCATGACCGCCCGGAGCGAGACACTGACCGACCCCCGTACATCCGTGGCCTACCGCTTCACCGACTACACTCGCCGACCTTAGACGTCAATACACCAAGCGAGCCGCTATCTCCCGATAGCAGCTCGCTTAATAAACCAATCATTATCACATTAAAAAGCAAAGTAATTTCTTTAGCAGTGGAAAAGTAATCTTGCTCTGTATATCTATAACGCGCTCGCGGCGGAAAGGTTCGATCCGTAACAAAAAAATAACGCAACCGCAACACCCGGCGTGCCGAATTAAGCTAACTTTACACTCTCCAACCATCTGATACCACCCCGATTATGAATGAAAACAAGCTCAAAGAGATAGCCTCAATGTTCCGGATCGAAGCTCCGGTCAAGTCAGTAACGCCGCTGGGCGACGGCCTCATCAACGATACCTTCCGCGTCACTACCGAGGCGGGTGGAGAGGAATATGTGCTCCAGCGTGTCAACCATCACGTATTCACCGATGTGGCTGCTCTGCAGAAAAACATTGAGCGCGTGACCACCCATATCCGCCATAAGCTCGAAGCTGCCGGAGTCAGCGACATCGACCGCCGTGTGCTCCGTCTTATCCCGCTGAAAAATAGTGATATGACTTATGCGGAAGTCAGCGGCGACTATTGGCGCATGACCCTGATGATACCTGACTCGCAGACCATCTCCGAGGTGACTCCATGCACAGCCTGCCTGACCGGCCGCGCCATAGGTGAATTTGAGGCTATGCTTGCCGACCTCCCCGGCGAGCCTGTCGCAGAGTCGATTCCACGATTTCACGACATGGAGTTCCGACTCAGCCAGTTGCGCGAGGCTGTCGAGGCCGACCGTGCCGGCCGCGTCGCCGAAGTCGGTGACCTCCTGGAGCTTATCTCCCGCTACGAGGACGATATGACCTGGGCTGAGCGCCGCTATCGCGCCGGTGAGCTCCCCAAGCGCGTCTGCCACTGTGACACGAAGGTGAGCAATATCCTCTTCGACCGCGACGGCGATGTGCTTTGCGTCATCGACCTCGATACGCTGATGCCCTCGTTCGTCTCAAGCGACTATGGCGACTTCCTGCGCACTGCGGCCTGCACCACACCCGAGGATGAGCCCGACCTGTCGAAGATCGGTGTCAACCGCGAGATCATCGACGCCTTCACCGAGGGGTATCTGTCTACAGCCACTTTCCTCACCCCCGCTGAGCGTGAGCTGCTTCCGCGCTCTATCGCCATGTTCCCCTACATGCAGGGTGTCCGCTTCCTGACCGACTATCTCAACGGCGACACATATTATAAAATAGTATACCCTGAACACAACCTCGTGCGGGCACGCGCCCAGCTGCGCCTCTTCGAGCTGCAGCTTGGTGACTGAGCATTAGTATCTTAATAGAGAGTGTGTAGTCGGGATGGCGGGATAAGTGCAAAAAAAAATTATCCGTCATCCCGACGAATAATCTTCTTACCTTAAATCTAATACCATGAAAAACTGATGCAAAGATAGGGGAAATATGTTTTGCAGCATATTTTTGATGCAAAAAAACACTTTATTTTAACATTATTTTTACATTGGAGTGTAAATCAGTGGCAATTTTAAACGATTTCAAGTGGAAAGCTACCATTTCGTGCCCTGAAAATGTCGGTGGAGGGAAATTTGACAACTCGCAGGGGATTTCGAGCTGTTTGCTGTAAGTGCAAAAAAAAATTATCCGTCATCCCGACGAATAATCTTCTTACCTTAAATCTAATACCATGAAAAACTGATGCAAAGGTAGAAAAAATATGTTTTATAGCATATTTTTAGAACATAAAATCGCAATATGTTAACACTATTTCACAATAAAGTCACTTTGCAGGCGCGATATTCACAGTTATTAGTCTTTGGTGGATTTAGACTCAGTCTTTAAAGTCGGTCAAAGGATGTCATTGCGGGCTGCGATGAAGTTGCTGAACGTATCGAGCAGGTCTGCGATCGCTATCATGGCGTTTTTGACCTCTCCCTCATAGTGCTCGGCGCCGATATTGCCCGACGATGACCGGCCCATCAGAGCGTTGGAGACACCCGACACATCCTCAAACATCCGCAGCTGCGTGGCCAGCAGCTCCGTCGCCCCTGAAAACGATCCCGAAGAATGGATCTGCTCAGGCTGCTCGGCCGACGGACCCTTGACGGGAATAATGCCGCCGGGCGAGCTCCAGGCCGAGGCTACCTCCTGCCATGACATATTGGCGAGCTTGCGTTCGGTCGGGAAGATGAGCACCCCCTTGGCCGAGCAGCTGACCACATGGTCGATGAGCGAGATCAGCTCGTTGATGTAGATCTGCTGGCCGATGACATCGTCGATGAGCGAGTGGATGCGCCCGTCGAGCAGCGGATAGAAGCGAAACATGAAAGGGTGGGAGGCCGGATGCTCGGTGCTCCGGGCTGAGGTGGCGAGGATAGTCCCGTCAGGAGCAAACCAGCGGCACATCCACTCCGTGCGGGGCACCCACTTGTAGCGTATCAGCTTGCGCCCCTCGGCAGCGCGCTTGCGGTTGGTGACCTCGATATGCTTCAGGCGGCTGACCGGGGCCGTATAGATAGAGCCCGACAGCGGGTCGCGACATTCGAGCACCTCGGAGGCTTCGAGCGACCACACCTCGATGACACGGCATCTTCCCGGGTCGGCCGGGCGGAAGAAGGAGTCGTCGGCCGAGAGCGATGGCGAGAGGTCGCCGTCGGCTCGCTGGCGGAGGTTGGTGAAGTGGGAGCGGATGGCGGCAGCCAGACGCATGTCATTACCCGCCAGGCGGATGACCGTCTCGGCCACGCTCCAGTCGTGTAGCATCCCGACGATCTCCGAGTCCCATCCGCGAGGGTCGGCGATCGGGGTGGCGAAGAAGCGGTCAGGCGACACCACATCGACCCAACGGCCCGAGCCGCGCAGCGTGCGCTCCGAGGCAATGCGCTGCACGACGCATCCCGAGATGAGGAACTCCTCGAGCGAACGGCAGTCGAGCTCATCGAGATTGTTGTCGGCATACGCCTGGCGCTTGTCGGCCGGGAGGCTCTGGGGCTCAGAGCGACTGTAGCGGTAGCGCCCGATGACCGACTTGACCAGGCGGCGCAGGAGGTTGTTGGTGATCGGTCGGCGCCCCGACTTCAGAGCAAATTCGCGGGCCGACATGGCCCCGTCGGGGGTCGGGATGATATCGTCCCACTGGCTGCCGAATGTGAAGCGCATGCAGCGCTGGCGGCGCTCCCTCAGTGGGCCCATGGCGAGCCACGCTTCATAGGCAGCGGCAAGCAGCGGTTTGTTGGTTTCAAAATAGTCCATAGTATTAAAGAAGTCAATAGTGTATATCTGCGATGTAGTCGAGCCCTTCATCCGAGAGCTCATAGAGCCCTTTGGCGGGAGTGATGATGGCGAGCACCCGGTCCGGAGGGGAGTCGGGCAGTGGAGTGTGGGAGTAGACATGGAGGAAGTCGCCGTGACAGACAGCCACCGGAGCTCCCCCCGTGCCCCGCGCGAACAGGCACTCCTGACTTCGGGCGAGCGCCGATCCCGCTTCGGCTATGACTGCCCGCGGCATCACGACACTGACATCGACGCTGATCAGGCGGCGGAAGTCGGAGGGGAGGCGGTAGACAGCCTTCGTCGTCGAGTGGCCGACAGGCTCAAGGCGCCCGGCAATGTCGTGGTGGATGAGAGCCCCGTCAGGCCCCGAGTCCAGCAGAGAGTGATACCACTTGTCGATCAGGCGGCCGACATAGGTGTCGATATCGAGAGCGTCAAAACGATGAAAAGCTGCGTCGGAGCGCACGGGCTCGAGGCCCCGACGTAGCTTCCACTCGTCAATCAGCTGTTGAAGAGTGTAGATCATGACTGATTATTATTCGTTGACAGCTGACTCCTTGGCTACGACGCGCAGGTGGGCATTCGGATAGCGGAGCACCAGGCAGCTTGCCTCCGTGATGACTACAGCGTCGGAATTGCGCTGGCCGCTTGAGCGCAGATCGAGCTTCTCGGTAGTCATCGGGATATGAGTGTACTTAGTGATATACTCAGGGTCGATGACCATCGCGTCGTCCGCATGGCCGCACTCATCGAAGGTCTCGCTCGCGAGGATGTAGAGAGTGCCGAACTTTGAGATATACTCCGTGAAGTCCAGGCCCCACTTGGTGATCTTCTCCGATGCCCCCAGATTGCGGTGTGCTTCCAGCTTATGCAGCTGCTCGATAAAGCCGGTGCCACCGATCAGCAGCTTCTTCGACGAGCCTGTCGAGCCGGTGAAAGCCGCGCGGCACAGCGAGATCATGTGCTCATTGGTCAGCTCTCCGGCGGGATAGCTGAAAGTGCCTCCGGCCTGGCCCCAGATGCCTCCGGTGACAAGCACCTCCTCATCGCCCTGAAGGCTGACACGCAGCTTATTGCCGAAGAGGAAGTTGCGCTCCATGCCCTGACGCATGTCGATTATAGCCGCCTCCTCCTGGTCGGAGAGTGTCCAGCCTGCCTCCTTGTTGGAGAGCTTGACCAGAGTCGACTGCTCGACCTGGGTCTTAAAGATCTGGCAGAAATTCGACTTCTTGGTCGGGATAGCCTGAAACTGAGGAGTCTGCACATCGAGCTCGCCCGCAGCGCGACCCATACGGACCACCTCCGTGTCCTTAGCCATCGCGGGGAAGACGTGGTCGCCATTCTTATCGACCGAGGTGGAGCGGAGGTAGATGTAGTGGCCGTCGACTCGGGTGACGTAGCCCGTCATCGCGTTGTTGTCAGGTCCCTTGACCGAGGGGAACATGATCGTATCCGAGGGCTCAAAGACACCGACTTTATCCACGCGGATCGTGATTTCGCCAAGCTGGCCATCGGAGCCCGCGGAGACTTGGTCAGCCTTGAAGAGGAGCTTGGTCTTGAAAGGCTTGGCGTCGACAGCATAATAGTCTACCGTCATCGAGCCGGCGCGGCGAGTCTCAGCGTGGCGCGAGATCTGGTCGATGGGGGTCGCCATGGGGCGGATCCGGACGATACGGCGTTCGACCTCAGAGAGAAGCAGGTCGGGCGAAGCGGCATTGACGGTGTTGGTGGTCACAGTGCCTGAGATAATTGCATTTTCCATAGGAATCTTGTGTTAGCGTTAAAGTGTTAGTGATTAGATTGATAAGTTAGTTGTTAAAGGAGAATGAAGCTGTCGTGGTCAGTCCCAGATACTCGGACGGAGATTGTTGAGGATCGGGACCTGATCGAAAGTCGGGGTGGGGGGAGCCTCGCAGTCCGAAGGGGCTGAGGAGGCAGAAGAGACAGTCTCGTCGGCTGAAGGGATGGTTGAGGCAGCCTGCTCCTGCTCGGAGTCAGGCCGGGGAGATAAATCGGTGTCCTGTATGATTGAAAATGGAGATTAGATGGTGAATACTAAAGAGTGACATATTAAACCGGCTCACTGTCAATGACACTGCAAAATTATATCCCCCCGTCGCCGATCCGTACGACGCTTTGACACTTTCATGCTCATCAAATTTCCCCGGACATTGTCGCAAAACAATGTTGCAAAACATAGAAATACCCCTCCGAGCTCCCCGAGCAAAAAAAATGAGGTTAATAACATCAAAAAACCTTGAAAAAATTGCTAACAGCGAAAAAAAAATGTACATTCGTTGTTAATAAGAAAACTCCTCATCCCCGCTTCACTCAGCAGGGTGGGCCATGGTCTGACGATAGAGTAGCTGCGGCGACCGGCTGCCGTCACTCCAGACGGTCGACACCTTAAATTAAGAAGATACCTTAAACTATATTGAAAACATCATAACCGAATATATTAAGCATACATAACCAATGAGTTACCTGAAATTTGACAAGAACCTGATGATCAACCTTGAGCAGTCGCTCCCCAAGGAGATGCTGCGCACCAATCAGGCAGGTGCTTATCACTGCACATCTATAGTAGACTGCAACACCCGCAAGCAACACGGGCTGCTCGTCATGCCCCTGAGCCACAAGGACTATCGCCCGCATGTGCTCCTGTCGTCGATGGATGTCACCGTAATACAGCACGGAGCTCCCTTCAATCTCGGTCTGCACCGCTACAAGGGAGGCGTCTATAGCCCCAACGGCCATAAATACATCCGCGAATTCGACTGCGAGAGCGTGCCCCGCACCACCTATCGCGTCGGCGGCGTCATCCTGACCAAGGAGAAGATATTCATCTCCAAGGAGAATCGAATCCTCATACGCTACACCCTCGTCGAGGCACATTCGCCGACGACCCTCCAGTTCCGACCCTTCCTCGCCTTCCGCGACAGCAATGAGCTCTGCGTCGAGAATACAGCCCTCAATGCCGAGTGCCCCCCGGTCGAGAATGGCGTGTCGGCATGTCTGTACGAAGGCTATCCGACACTCTACATGCAGTTTAGCCGCAAGCCCGAGTGGGTCTACGATCCTCATTGGTATAAAGACATCGAGTATGTCAAGGACCTGGAGCGCGGCGTCCCCTACACCGAAGACCTCTGGGTACCCGGCTACTTCACCATCCCCATCAAGAAGGGTGAGTCGATCATCTTCTCCGCAGGCATCAGTGAGGTCGCCCCCCGCACCCTCGACAAGATGTATCAGGCCGAAATCGCCTCACGCACCTGCCGCACCAGCTTCTATAACTGCCTGAAAAACGCAGCCAAGCAGCTATATCTCGTCGACGGCAAGCAGGAATACATGCTCTCAGGCTACCCCTGGGGCACAGTCCTCGCCCGCAACACATTCATGTCGCTGCCCGGCAACACCCTCGCCATCGGCCATCAGGACGACTTCGACCGAATCATGGCCACAGCCTCCGAGGCCCTCCTCAACTTCATGGCCACAGGTCAGAAGTCGGCACGAATCCACGGCATCGACCTCCCCGACATCCCCCTCTGGGCCGCCTGGAGCATCCAGCAGTATGCCAAGATGCAGTCAGCCGCCGATGCCCGCCGCTACGCCCCCCTGCTGCGCGATATCCTCAATTATATCCTCGACGGCAAGCACCCCAACCTCTTCGTCCTCGATAGCGGACTGATCTCCACCGATGGCACCCACGTCCCCGCCTCGTGGATGAACTCCGTCTGGAATGGCCGCCCGATCGTCCCCCGCTCAGGCCTGCTCGTAGAGTTCAATGCCCTATTCTACAACGCATTGATGTTTGCCGCTGACCTCGTCGAGAGCGATCCCGAGCTCACCGCCGACCGCCGGCGCTGGACAGACCATGCCGCCAAAATGGCCCCTGCCTTCGTCCAGACATTCCTCAACGAAAGCGGCTACCTCTACGACTACGTCGACGGCACCTATGCCGACCCCTCCGTGCGTCCCAACATGGCCATCGCCATCGGCCTCGACTATTCCCCCCTCGACCGCCGTCAGCGCAAGGGAGTCCTCGACGTAGTGACCCGCGAGCTCCTGACCCCCAAGGGCCTCCGCTCACTCTCGCCCCGCAGCTACGGCTACCGACCCTTCTATCTCGGATCGCCCGAAGAGCGCGAGTATGCCCTCCATCAGGGCCCTGCACGCCCCTGGCTCATGGGCTTCTATGCCGAAGCCTATCTGAGAGTCTTCGGCATGAGCGGCGTCAGCTATATCGACCGCATGCTCATCGGCTTCGAAGACGAGATGTCTCAGGGATGCATCGGCTCACTCTCACAGCTCTACGACGGCAACCCGCCATTCGCCGGGCGCGGCGCAATCTCACATGCGACCAACATCGCCGAGATACTCCGCACCCTCCATACCCTGAAAAAATTCAATAAGTAGCTGATGAAAACAGATGCCCCCGGCCCCGAGCCCCGCGGACATCTGTCCGACAAGCTATTTATACTAATACAATATGAATAATTATTATTAGCAGCTACTTAGATGAAAGCTATAATGTTCGGGTGGGAATTCCCCCCTCATATCCTTGGCGGACTCGGTACCGCAAGCTACGGCCTCACAAAAGGAATGTGGGAATGTGGCGATATGGAGATCACCTTCGTCATCCCCAAGCCATTCGGCGATGAGGATAAATCATTCGCCAAGATCATCGGCGCATCACAGACCCCCGTCGTCTGGAAAGACGTCAGCTACGACTATGTCGAGAGCCGCATCGGCAAGCTCATGGACCCCCACGAATACTTCCGCCTCCGCGACCATATCTATGCCGACTTCAACTATATGCGCACCAACGACCTCGGCTGCATAGAATTCTCCGGTCGCTACCCCGACAACCTCCTGGAGGAGATCAACAACTATTCAATCGTAGCCGGCGTCATAGCCCGCACCGAAGAGTTTGACATCATCCACTCCCACGACTGGCTCACCTATCCCGCCGGCATCCACGCCAAGCAGGTCACAGGCAAACCCCTCGTAATCCATGTCCACGCTACCGACTATGACCGCTCCCGCGGCAACGTCAACCCCACCGTATTCAATATCGAGCGCGACGGCATGATCCACGCCGACCATATCATAACCGTCTCCGAGCTCACCCGACGCACCGTCATCGAGAAATACGGAATCGACCCCGCAAAAGTCACGACCGTCCATAACGCCGTCGTCCCCCTGAGCGAAGAGCTCCTGGCCTGCCGCGCCCCCAAGCCCAAAGAGAAAGTCGTAACTTTCCTGGGCCGAATCACCATGCAGAAAGGCCCCGAATACTTCGTCGAAGCCGCCGCCAAAGTGCTTAAAAACAACCACAACGTACGCTTCGTCATGGCCGGTTCAGGCGACATGATGGACAAGATGATCAATCTCGCCGCCGAGCGTGGCATCGCCGACCGATTCCACTTCCCCGGCTTCCAGAAAGGCAAGCAAGTCTACGAGATGCTCTCTGCCAGCGACGTCTACATCATGCCCTCCGTCTCAGAGCCATTCGGCATCTCACCCCTCGAAGCCATGCAGATGGGAGTCCCCTCCATCATATCCAAGCAGAGCGGATGCGCCGAGATCCTCAACAACGTCATCAAGACCGACTATTGGGACATCGACGCCATGGCCGACGCCATAAATGCCCTCGTCACCTATCCGGCCTTCCATCAGCAACTCAAAGAGGACGGCCTCAGGGAAGTAGCCCAGATCACATGGGACAAAGCCGGACGCAAAGTCATCAACATATATAATAAAGTCCTCGGACGCAGCTAAGTAAAAAATAAAACACCATATACCCTATGAAAGCTATCTGTTTTAATTTTCAGATCCATCAGCCGTTCCGCCTCAAGCGATATCGCTTCTTCGATATAGGCAACGACCATTACTACTATGACGACTTTGCCAACGACGACATCATCACCCGCGTAGCCCATCGTAGCTATATCCCTGCAGCTCAGACACTCCTGAACATGATTCAGCAGACCAACGGAGCCTTCCGCTGCTCGATCTCCATCACAGGCGTCGCCCTCGAGCAGTGCGAGCAGTATGTCCCCGAATTCATCGACCTGCTCAAACAGCTTGCAGCCACCGGCAAAGTCGAGTTCCTCGGCGAGACCTATGCCCACTCACTCGCCTCACTCATCGACCCCGACGAATTTGCCAACCAGTGCAAGGTCCACGACGAAAAGATCCGGGAGCTCTTCGGCCAGACACCACGCATCCTGCGCAACACCGAGCTCATCTACTGCGACGACCTCGCGCCGCAGATCCTCGACATGGGCTACAAAGGAGTCCTCACCGAAGGCGCCAAGCACATCCTCGGCTGGAAATCGCCCGACTACATCTACACCGCCGCCAGCGCCCCCAAGCTCAAGCTCCTGCTCAAAAACTCCAAACTCTCCGACGACATCTCATTCCGCTTCAACAACCATGACTGGAGCGAATACCCCCTGACCGCCGACAAATACATCTCCTGGATCGCCGACACACCCCGCGAAGAGCAGATCATCAACCTCTCCATGTCCATGGCCGCATTCGGCGAGATGCAGCCCCTCGAGAGCGGCATCCTGCAGTTCCTCGAAGCCCTCCCCCGCTTCGCAGCCGAGCGCGGCATCGAGTTCATCACCCCCTCCGAGGCCATTGCCAAGATCAAGCCCGTAGGAGAGCTCTCGGTCATGCACCCCATCTCCGGCGCCGACGAAGCACGCGACACATCAGCATGGCTCGGCAACAAAATGCAGAATGAAGCCTTCAACAAGCTCTACAGCGTAGCCGAGCGCGTGCGCCTCTGCGACGACCGCCGACTCAAGCAGGACTGGTATTACCTCCAGGCAAGCGACCACTTCTACTACATGTCGACCAAGCACCTCGCCGACGGAGCCGTTCACTCCCACTTCAGCCCCTACGACTCCCCCTTCCAGGCATTTACCAACTATATGAACGTACTTGCCGATTTCATCGTCAGAGTCGAAGAGCAATACCCCCTGACCATCGAAAATGAGGAGCTCAACTCCCTGCTGACTACCATCCGCAATCAGGCCGCCGAGATCGAAGCCCTCAACAAAGCGCTCGCCTCAAGCCGCCGCGACGAAGAGCACTACAACGAAGAGCACAAACTCCGCGAAGCCCCCGCAACCGAAGCCAAAAAACCAGCCGCAAAAAAAGCACCGGCCAAGAAATCCGCAGCCGCTAAAAAAACCACCGTAAAGAAAGCCACCAAAGAAAAGACAGCCTCCGCAAAGAAATAACCCCCACAGAGGCCAACACCCCTTACACTCCCGCCGAGCCACCATCCCCGCGCCCGGCGGGAGCCTTTTTGTATCATACATTATAATTCTTACAATCGCCAGTCAGCTCGGTATGTTCTGACCCGGTAGGTGCGCCGATTTACAGAAACCTGGTACATGGAGCGGAACGCCATGAGCCCGGACAGTCAGTCCCCACTGCCACCGGGCGTTCGCTCAGGACGCCGATTGTAGGCACATTGCTCATTGAATTAGCGGATTGAGATGCAGGGAATGTGTACCCCCTCCGGGGCTAAGGAGAAGGGGTTGGATTCCCGTTCCGCGGGTTCTTGCAACCCCCGGTTAGCCAATGCAATACCCATCAGATAGCTCCGGAGGGGCTACACATAATACATCGACTCACGTTGAAATTGCTCCTTCGAAGGTCTGATTAAATAATTGTTCCCTGCAAGGTACAATTCGACAAATTGTTCCCTGTAAGGTTTAATTTATAAAATTGTTCCGACAAAGGAACAATTTTATTATTTTTGCAAAAAAAAAGATATGGACATATTATATCAGAGATATAAAAAGCTTCTCTCGTTAGTCAAGACAGATATTCATAGATATCTTTATTATGATATTGACTGGAGTCAGCCACTCATAGGTATCAAAGGCCAGCGAGGTGTCGGTAAGACGACAATTATGCTTCAAAGAATCAGGGAAACTGATCCTACCGGAGAAAAATCATTCTACGCATCTTTGGACAATCTGTGGTTTGCGGATCACAGTCTTATAGATTTGGCTGAAATTTTAATCGGAAAGGGTGTATCAAATCTTTATATAGATGAAGTACATCGTCTTCCGGGATGGGAACGACAGATAAAAAACCTCTATGACTCATATCCCGAATTAAATGTGGTATTTACCGGATCCTCACTTCTTGTAATTGACCATTCTATTGGCGATCTGTCACGTCGCGCATCAATGTATACCCTTCCCGGGCTTTCTTTCCGTGAGTTCCTGATGTTTGAAGGTATGGATCCGGGAGACAGACTTACATTGTCCGATATATTATATTCTCATGTGACTATAGCCCCCATTATTTCTGCACACATAGATGTATTATCTTACTTCCGCAAATATATGTCAGTAGGTTATTATCCGTATTACCGGAATATGCGGAAGGAAGACTATTACAGTAGGCTTCTACAAACTATTTCGACAGTCGTTGATACTGATATCCCTGCGGTTGAAAATAAAATAGACTATGAAACCCTTATAAAGGCCAAACGACTAATCGGAATAATTGCGGGTGCACAACCCTATCAGCCAAATATGAGTACACTGGCTGGTCTTATGGGAACAAATCGTTCACAGTTGCTTAAATTGTTTGATCTCCTTGACCGTGCCGGCATTATAAGACAGATCTTTATAACCATAAATACTCCGAAAACCCTTGCAAAACCACAGAAAATCCTGCTGAATAATTCGACACTGATGGGTGCGCTGAATACACCGATGATTGGAACTGAAAGAGAATCGACCTTTGCGTCTTTTCTCAGCACCGATCATCGCGTCGGATTTGCCAAGGACGGAGATTTTTTAATTGATAACAGATATCTGTTTGAGATCGGTGGTAAAGGTAAGGGATTTGCTCAAATTCGCGATATACCGGATAGTTTCGTGGTGGCCGACGGTATTGAATTCGGATTTGACAATAAAATTCCATTATGGATTTTCGGATTCCTCTACTGACGAGCCTGAAAGACACTGCGGATTCTTTACACATATCCCCGCGCAATGATCCCGTTTTAACATTTATTATGCGCCCGTCTCCCCGAAATTGCGTATCTTCGTGTGATATAAAGCTACCTCAATGAAACTCATCGAATTAAATATCAGTCGAATCCGGGAGATCTGTCGCAGATATCGCGTCAGAAGTCTTGCTGTGTTCGGTTCGATACTGACCGACCGATTTTCTGACCGTAGCGACGTAGACCTGCTCGTCGACTTCGAAGACGATGTCAATCATGACAACTACACTGACAATTATTTCGGACTACACGACGATCTGCGCACCCTCTTGGGCCGCGAAATCGACCTTGTTGACAACAAGGCCGTAAGCAACAGATACTTCCGTGAAGAACTCGACGAGACCAAGCAGCTGATCTATGGATAGGAAACAGCGCAAATATCTCTCCGACATATATGAAGCAATTCTTGAGATAGAGACTATCCTTGGCGGAGAGTGATCAAACCGGGCCTTTTAACATTTATTGTGTCCCCCGTCTCCCCAAAATTCCGTATCTTCGCGTTATTATACACCAATTAGTTCCCGCATACCTACCATGAAACATCTCATCGGCAGCGCGATAGCCCTCGCAGCTCTCGCCTCTCCAATGGCAGCATCAGCCGAGTCCCCAGTCGACAAAGACCTCGCCGGCTACCTTTTCACCTACTTCACTGGAAACAATATCAATCAGGAGCAGATCCACTTCGGCCTCTCAGTCGACGGCCACCACTTCTATGCCCTCAACGACAACCTCCCCGTCATCTCCTCATCCGAGATCTCATCCACCGGAGGCGTCCGCGACCCCCACATCCTCCGTCGCCAGGACGGCCAGGGCTTCTACATGGTAGTCACCGACATGGTCTCCGACAATGGCTGGGACTCCAACCGCGCCATGGTCCTGATGAAGAGCCCCGACCTCGTCAACTGGGAGAGCTCCGTAGTCAATATCCAGAAGCGCTACCCCAATCAGACAAAGCTCAAGCGCGTATGGGCCCCGCAGACCATCTTTGACCGCGAGTCAGGCAAATACATCGTCTACTGGTCAATGCAGCATGGCGACGGCCCCGACATCATCTACTACGCCTATGCCAACGACGACTTTACCGACCTCGAGGGCGACTACAAGCCCCTCTTCATCCCCGCCGACGGCAAGTCTTGCATCGACGGCGACATCGTCTATCACGACGGCAGATACCACCTCTTCTACAAGACCGAAGGCCACGGCAACGGCATCAAGATAGCCACCACCGACTCCCTCACCTCAGGCCGGTGGATCGAGCAGCCCGACTACAAGCAGCAGACCCCCGAGAGCGTCGAAGGTGCCGGCACATTCAAGCTCATAGGCCAGGACAAATACATCCTCATGTATGACGTCTACATGAAAGGCAAATACCAGTTTACCGAGACCGAAGACCTCACCAACTTCAAGGTCATCGACGATGAAATCTCGATGAACTTCCACCCCCGCCACGGCACAATCCTCCCCATCACCCGCGCCGAGATGCAGCGACTCATCGCGCGCTGGCCCTCAGCCGATATGGGCAATCTCACCGTCGACGCCAACCCCGTCCTCCCCGGATTCCATGCCGATCCTGAGATCCTCCACTCACGCCGCGACGGCCTCTACTACCTCTACTCCACAACCGACGGCACCCCCGGATGGGGCGGCACATACTATACCTGCTACTCATCGCCCGACCTCGTCGAGTGGACCTATCGCGGCAACGTCCTCGACCTCGCCACCGACCAGGTAGAGTGGGCCGACGGCAACTGCTGGGCCCCCGCCATCGAAGAAAAACTTATCGACGGAAAATACAAATACTTCCTCTACTTCAGCGGCAATCCCGTAGCCGGCGGAGGCAAGCAGATCGGCGTAGCCGTCGCCGATAGCCCCACAGGCCCCTTTGTCGACCTTGGCCACCCCATCATCACCTCCACCCCCGAGGGCGCACGCGGCCAGGAGATCGACGTCGACGTCTTTACCGACCCCATCTCAGGCAAGAGCTACCTCTACTGGGGCAACGGCTACATGGCCGGAGCCGAGCTCACCCCCGACATGACAGCCATCGTCGACTCCACCCTGACAGTCATGACCCCTCGCGGCGGCAACCTCAAGACCTACGCATATCGCGAAGCACCCTACGTATTCTATCACGACGGCCGCTACTACTTCATGTGGTCAGTCGACGATACCGGCTCCCCCAACTACCATGTAGCCTACGGCACATCAGAGTCACCCCTCGGCCCCATCACCGTAGCCAAGAACCCCGTCATCCTCTCACAGGATCCCTCCAAAGGCATCTTCGGCCCCGCCCACAACTCCGTAGTCTCCACCCCTGCCACCGGCGACTGGCGCATCGTCTACCATCGCATCAACCCCGCCTACCTCGACAATGAGCCCGGCATCCACCGCGAAGTCTGCATCGACCGTATGACCATCAACCCCGACGGCACCATCGCACCCGTCGTTCCTACCCGTTGATTATCAGTAAAATATCGAGTACGGATTTGAGGTGTTTAATAGAAATGAGATAAATTTGAAATAAAAATGCAACATCGGCGAACTATTTACGGTCCGCCGATGTTTATATTACAGAAAATGTGATAATGATTGGTTTATTAAGCGAGCCGCTGTCGGGATGACAGCGGCTCGCTTGATGTCTGCCCGGATCGAAGCGCTCAGCGGGTCGGCCGGGCAGCAAAATTGGATTTTAGGGCGCGATGCCCGATGCGGCACCGCAGGCAGTCCGACGTCTCACAATAGCGGCGCCGCAGCTGTATCAGAGCCTGCGAGACGAAGGCGCTGTCGTGGCGTATCTTCGTGTCCGCAAAAAGTCGCGTCAGCCGGTTGTCCTCCGGGCTGACAGCGTAGAGCATCTCGATAGCCTCGTCGGAAAGGCGCTCGGTGTCGTGTCGGTCGGCCCATGCTACCTTCAGCGGTACGACGACGTTGATGATCAGCGACATCACCGAGCTGCGGCTCAGTGCCGTACGCGGAGCCGCGTCAGTCTCGGGCCGCGAGCTGAATGTGCTCGCGCTGCTCCAGAATCCGGTGAGCGGCTGGCTGAAGAGAACCACCGCGTCATCGTAGCTCTTGACAGACA
This sequence comes from Bacteroidales bacterium, assembly GCA_014800605.1. Taxonomy (GTDB): domain Bacteria; phylum Bacteroidota; class Bacteroidia; order Bacteroidales; family Muribaculaceae; genus JAAVFS01. Next base: position 46,702 of record JAAVFS010000119.1, read on the forward strand.
AAATGTGCGACATCAGCGACGACGTCCGGCTCAGGATCCGCGACAGCAGCGCAATCCGTCGGTGAGGGAAGTTGGCAGGTCGCATCCTCGACATCTTCCACTGTATGGTCGGCGGCTCCAGTGAGAATTTGACCGCCATAAAGTCATATTCGCGTCTGAGAGCAGCCGGGTAGCTGTCATTCGGAGCATCCGTCGGCAGAAGGCCGCTCTGCCCCATCAGGATCGCTTCGAGTATCAGCGGATCGTCGGCATGCTTGCGGAGAATCCTGAGCGGAGTGGCGCGTGCCAGACGCTCAAAAGGCTCAGAGTTGGTGTTGAATCCTAATGCCCGTGCCAGAGTGATGTAGGCCGTCTCCTCCCAGTCGCCGTTCAGACGCGAGCGGATCTCCTCGACACGGTCCACCTTTTCATATATCCGCTCGTAGGCCAGCGCCGAGAGCCAGTCAGAGAGATACATCGGCTCCATCGTCTCAATGGTTGCCGCGCAGGGGAGCGACTCCGAGGGCGCGCCCGATTTCAGCTCCGCCAATTGCGCGATGGTAGCCTGGTCACACGGCATCTCGATCTGAGGGATCACGCGCCCGTCAGGCGCCGTGATGCGCGTGTCGCTGAGTCCCACCACGTGGAGTATGACCGTATCGTAGGCCCTGTCATCCTGATGCCCGTGGCGCAGCCAGTCGGAGGCTCTGACATGTATCTCGATATTGCCCGCCCACGTCTCGGATCCGATACGTATCTTGGCATTAAAGAAATCAGGACCCGAGTCGGTGTTGAGCCGGCCCGGGTCTATTATTTCTATTGGCTGATTGTCTACAGTAGTCATCCCGGGGCGGAGCTGAAGGCGGTTGGCCCAGAGGTAGTGCATCAGCGTCTCCATATCGTCCGTAGCGGGGTGAGGTGATAGTGGATCAGAACAGTGAGAAGTCGATCATTTCAATGACGACTCCGAAGGGGATCATTATCAGCGTGACGACGATGTTGATGATATTAAACAGCGCTGCACGCTCCGATGCCCGGTGGGCGCGTGCCCAGTCGCCGGCATTGAGAGCCTTCCTGACCCGCCAGCCGAAGAAGAGTGATATCAGGCTGAATATCAGCACGCCGAAAAATATCAGCACAATCGATAGTATAAAGTAGCTCGACGGGCGGCGAGCCTCGGCCGATGGAGCTACGACGACATAGCCCGGAGGGATGCTCCCCGCAGGCGCCACTATCGTAGCAGGCGCTCCGGCAGTGGCATTAGCGGCCGGGGCACTGCCGCTCCCGGATATGAGCTCCACGAGCTCCGGACGCGAGATCAGAGGAGCCCAGTCGGCCATCCCTTTATGCCATACGGGGGTCTGCGCTTCGAGAGGCAGCGATCGCATCTCGTCGATCGTGAACGGCCCTTTCTGCTCCTTGTCTATGATTACCCAATACTTCATCTGCTGGCTGATATGATCCCTGATTAGAAGAACTTGGTCTCCTGGCCGAGGATGTCGCTGAGGAGATTGTTGGCCAGGCGTGAGGCGCCGATGCGGAAATACTCGTTGGTGAGCCACTTCTCGCCGAGTACCTCCTTGACCAGAGTGTAGTAAGCCACAGCCTCAGCTGTAGTAGCTACCCCGCCTGATGCCTTGAAGCCTACCATATTGCCGGTAGCTTCATAGTATTCCTTGATGCACTGACACATCACATAGGCAGCCTCGAGCGAAGCGCCGGGAAACTCCTTGCCTGTCGAGGTCTTGAGGAAGTCAGCGCCTGAGTATAGGGCGAGCACTGATGCAGCCTTGATGTTGGCGGCTGTCTTCAGGGCGCCGGTCTCGAGTATCACCTTCAGGCGAGCTTCGCGGCAAGCGTGCTTCTGCTCCTGGATTTCGTCGCAGACACCCTCGTAGTCGCCATCGAGGAAGTTGCCCACATTGAGCACGATGTCGATCTCATCGGCACCGCCATCCACAGCCAGTGCGGTCTCAGCCACCTTCACTTCCGGGAAGGTCTGTGACGAGGGGAAGCCGCCGGATACACAGGCGATGTCGACTCTTGACACTTCGAGCACCGCGCGCACAACCTGAGCAAAGTTGGGATAGACGCAGATAGCGGCCACGTTGGGCAGCTCGGGATGCTCCTCCTCGAAGGCATTGACGCGCTCGGTGAAGTCAGCTACCGAGGCAGGTGAGTCAGTGGCCTTGAGGGTGGTCAGGTCGATTGTATTGAAGAGGAATTTGTAGGTGTCGATATTCTTGTTTTCGGCCAGGTGCTTGTCGATGATTTCTGCCACGGCTGCTGCCACGGCTGCATCGTCGGTGATCACCTTCGAGGCCTCGATGGCCTGGGTATACTTGTCGCTCATAGTTATAGGTTTTTTGGGGTTAATGTTTCTGTATTTTGCTGAGCCGTAGGGCCGAATCGGTCAGCGTCGCGGCTCGATTTTTTGTCGAAATTCTTTCTGAGAGCCTCCGTGAGGTCTATCCCTTCCTGATTGGCTATCGCCGTAGCCACCCAGATGACGTCAACAAGCTCATCGGCCAGCGAGACGGCTGTGTCCGACGGCTTCGCTACCTGATCGCCGTGCAGGCGGGCCATGATGCGGGCCACTTCCCCCGTCTCCTCGGCCAGGATAGCCATGTTGGTCAGCGGCGAGAAGTAGCCTTTGCCGGTAGCCATGATCCAGCTGTCGACAAGGCGCTGCAGAGGCGCCAGCGAGGGTGTCTGTTCGGCTGTCAACATTCGCGTGAGTCGATTATGATTGTTACAGGACCGTCGTTGACGAGTGCCACCTTCATATCCGCCCCGAAGACCCCCTGCCTGACGGGGCGTCCTATCGCCTCGGCCAGTTGCGAGCAGTAGGCCTCATAGAGCGGCACGGCAGTCTCGTGGGGAGCGGCGTGCACATAGCTCGGGCGATTCCCTTTGCGGGTAGAGGCCAGGAGCGTAAACTGGCTGACAGCCAGTACATCGCCACCTGCATCGATCACAGAGCGATTCATCACGCCCTCGGCGTCAGGGAAGATGCGCATCATCGCCGTCTTCCTGACCAGATAGTCGACATCAGCCTGCGTGTCGCCTGTCTCCACGCCGACCAGCACGAGCAGCCCCGCCCCGATCTCCGAGTGGAGCTTGGAGCCGATGGTGACTGAGGCGCCGGTGACACGCTGGATGACGAGCTTCATGCTGCAATGCTTTTTTGGATGGCGATCAGCCGATATGGTCCACTTCGAGATCGCCGCCGATCACCTCCTGCCAGGGGAGACCCTGCACAGCGAGCTGCTCCATGAAGGGATCCGGATCAAACTCCTCGACATTGTGTACGCCCGGCTTGTTCCACTTGCCGGTCAGGAACATCATCGCACCGATCATCGCCGGTACGCCGGTCGTGTAGCTGACAGCCTGCATGCCGGTCTCGCGGTAGGCCGCTTCGTGGCTGCAGTTGTTGTAGATATAGTAGTTGATCGGCTTGCCATCCTTGTCAAGACCTGAGATGCGGCAGCCGATCGAAGTCTCGCCGTGATAGTTCTCGCCAAGATCCTGAGGATTGGGGAGGACAGCCTTGAGGAACTGCAGCGGGATGATCTCGACACCATTGTACATGACCGGATCGATGCGCGACATGCCGATATTCTGGATCACACGCAGGTGGGTCAGATACTCCTGGCCGAAAGTCATCCAGAAGCGGGCGCGCTTGATGGTCGGGAAGTTCTGCACCAGCGACTCAAGCTCCTCGTGATAGAGCAGGTAGGAGTCGCGTGGGCCGATGTTGGGGTAGGTCAGCGGAGCGTGGATCTCCAGAGGCTTGGTGGTCACCCACTTGCCGTCCTGATAGTAGCGGCCGTTCTGAGTGATCTCGCGGATGTTGATTTCCGGATTGAAATTGGTGGCGAAAGCCTTGCC
>JAAVFS010000120.1 GCA_014800605.1 Bacteroidales bacterium
CATACTTCAACGATGCCGGGGAGTGTCCGGCAATCTGGATCTGCATGGCGTGTGTATGTCCGGCCAGGGTCAATGCAATGTTCTTGTCGGTGTGTCCGGAGATATCACGCATCCAGTGGCGGGGATTGTGACTGAGGAGCAGCTTGAATACGGAGTCGCTAAGATCGGGGTAAGCGGCCTCCAAGCTACCATAGGTGGCAAACGGAGGTTCGCCGATATTCTCCACACCTACTACGGCTATGCTGTCACCACCTCTGTAGATAAACTCGTGTGTATTGTCAAGCACATGGAAAGATGTCATGGAATAGAGATGACGGAGATTCTGTCTGTCGGCCATGTGTGCGGAGTCGGAGTCCCAGCGGACGTAGTCGCCATAGTCATGGTTGCCCATCACTGCGTAGAGGCCGTCCTTAGCCTTGAGGCGTGTCAGTGGTGAGATCATCGGCTCCAACTCCTCGGATTTACGGTTGACAATATCGCCTGTAAAGACTATCAGGTCGGGATTCAGAGCATTGATTCTATCGACAACTCTGGCCACAAAAGCGGTGTCACTGCCCCAGGTACCCACGTGGAAATCAGAGATCTGCACTATCTTATAGCCATCAAAGCCGATAGGGAGATCTGAGTAACTAAGCTCGCATTCTACGACGCTGATTCGGTTGCGATTTATAAGCGCGCCCCACCACAATGCGAGGAACACGACGCAGGAAATAGCGACTGTAATCTTTGAAATGCCGGCTGATGGCTTGCGACGAATCTTGCGATAGAGCCGAGCCACTAAATCAGCTATAACTAAAACGAGCTTCGAGCAGAAGATACTCAAGAATATGAATATCAGCCACATCAGGACTAAGAAGACGCCATCTGATGCGTTGGCTACGGGTATTGCTATCGCGGTGATCATAGATGCATACTCGATGAAGGTGACACCCAAATATGCGATCGCGAGCGGGCGACGCAGTGTTCTGAGCGTAATCATCAGTCTGCGAAGCAAATATCCGTCAAGGACTACTGAGACCAGTAACCCAATGAGAGCAAAGAGAATACTAAACTTCATTACTGTTCAGCAGTGGCTGCGAGGGCGTTATGCAGAGGGAAGGCATACATGCCGAGAACCATGTTCTTCATGAATTGGCGTTCCTCCTCTGTCACATCGTGAATTCTGACTTTATCAAGCTGTCTGTCAATGTATTGACGGAAATCTTCGACGTCCTTCTCGGTGTACTTATCAGCAAAACGGCGGCTCTTTTCCAGATAGTCGTAGGCGATATAGTTGCACGGGAAGAGATAGTAGCCCCGATGGATGGTTTTGTCGATGATAGCTGCGATCTCGTGGAAGACTGTCTGACGGTCGAGTTCGGGATCAAGGGCATCAAGTCTGTCATTGATGCACTCGCCGACAGTGAAATAGACGCGGCCCTTATAGCCAAGAATACCGGTCTCCATGCTCAGAAGGTCGTCATGCTCAGACTTGTGGAAGTCAGGGTCGCGGCGACGGTTGAGATATTCGGTAGCCTTAAGGAAGTCGCAAGGGTCATACTCGTAGGAGATTGATGTCGGGGTGATATTCAGCGATTTAATATTTTCGATAGGCGAACCGTTGCCACCAAGCGCGAGCATCTTCAGAAGGCTCTCCTGAGTCAGGTCGTTGGAGTCCTTTGCACGGCCTTCACGCTGAGCAATCCATGTCGACACATGCTTTTCTTCGATGCAGTAGTGCATATATCCTGATAGCTGCCTGGCGGCCTCCAATGCCTTTGTCAGCTTGAGGTTGCGCTTGACAATAAAGCTCTTATTGATACGGACAAGGTCTTCGATCCAATTAAATATCAGCAAGTTGTTGCCGATAGCGATCTCGCATGTGGGGAATCCGTCCTTAAGCAGACACCAATTGAGGAACGAGGCATCGAGCACGATGTCGCGATGATTGGTTATGAAGGTGACAGCCTTGTCGTGACTCAGAGTATCAAATCCTCTTGCAAACACTCCGTCAGTGGTCTTTGCCACGAGCATCTCCAGGAAGGGGAGCATCACCTTATGCTGAAATTCGTATTGAGAATCTACCGAAAGGAGTTCCCGGCAGAATGCAGGATAGTCGACATCCGGCATGACATAGCGCACTGCATGCTCAAAGCCTGGCTCTTTGACGAGAGAGCGGAGCCTTTCAGCAAATATGTCGCTATCGTAAGGGGCTATATCTTGATATTCTTGAGGTATCATAGTTAATGTGTCTACATGTTAGGGACAAGTACTGCAAAATTAGTCGTTGTACATACAATTCTGAAATTTTTGTATTATAAAAACGCTTCCCTTTACTTATTTTAACCTAACTTTGTGAAATATGAGCGTGGGCGGATTGATATCACTCACTCTCCTACCCCATTATCCACACACTTAACCATCAGAAATGCCCATAATAAAGATAGAATCAATCAGCGATCCGGGACTTGACGTGTATGCCTCGCTCACAGAGGCTCAGCTAAGGAATCGCCTTGATGAAAGAAACGGAATATTCATAGCCGAGAGCCCGAAGGTAATCAAGGTAGCCATCGAAGCCGGCTACGAGCCACTCTCGATGCTTTGCGAGGAGCGTCACATAGCGGGCGACGCAGCCTTCGTTGTCGAACTTTTCCCGGACATCACGGTCTACACCGGAAGCCGCGAGATACTGTCTAAGCTGACTGGCTACACGCTGACGCGCGGAGTGCTCTGCGCCATGAGACGTCCATGCCTGCCATCGGCTAAGGAGCTGTGCGAAGGTGCATCGCGAGTTGCTGTAATCGACGGCGTGGTCGACACGACAAATATCGGCGCCATATTCCGCTCGGCAGCTGCCCTGAATATTGATGCGATACTCCTGACACGCACATCGTGCGACCCCCTGAACCGGCGCGCCATACGAGTCTCGATGGGTACGATATTTCAGGTCCGGTGGGGATGGCTCGACGATGAAGTCAAGTCGCTGCGTGAATATGGCTTAAAAACCGTAGCTATGGCTCTGAGTGACAACTCGGTATCAATCGATGACCCGACTCTTTGCGCTGAGCCACGACTGGCAGTCGTCTTAGGCACGGAGGGGGATGGACTTCCACAAAAGACCATCGAGAGCTGCGACTATGTAGCCCGCATCCCGATGGCACACGGAGTAGACTCCCTGAATGTAGCAGCCGCATCGGCAGTCGCCTTCTGGCAATTAAGACTCCATTAATCACATATAAATATGAAAAAGAAGTGGCAGGATATGACTCCTGCCACTTCTTTTATATGTATTCACGAACGGCTTAGGCCTGAACGTAAATCTTGAGTTCTTCGGGTTTGAATGAAGCGATGAATGAGCTGTGCTTAACCACCTCAGCCTCGGCCATGTTGGCATATACCTTAGCGCTCTTAGTCATTGACTCGCTGTTGTAGCGTGTTGCGTCGGTAGCGAGGAGGTAAGCCATCACGAGGTTACCGGCCATCTCCACAAGGCGACGTGCCATGAAGTCGGTGTAGGCGGGATCGTTGACTGCCTGAACAGCGTCAACTGCGGCTACATACTTCTCAACGAGTTTGCCGAGACGCTCTTTGACGTCGGCGAGTTCTTCGCTGAAAGGCATTGCTTTATAGATATCCATCAGCGCGGTGTAGGTGCCGGTGGTGACATGGCGGATAGCTGCTACGACCTGGAGCTGAGTTGTGCCTTCATAGATTGAGGTGATGCGGGCGTCGCGATATACGCGTTCGCAAGCATAATCCTTCATGAAGCCTGAACCACCGTGGATCTGGATGCAGTCGTAGGCGTTCTGGTTGCAATATTCTGAGCTGAGACCCTTGGCGAGGGGAGTGCAAGCGTCAGCATATTTGCGGTAAACTTTGAGCTCAGCCTTCTCTTCGGGAGTGAGCTTGCGCTCTTTCTCTACATCCTCGTATGCCTTGTAAAGGTCGACGTAGCGAGCTGTTTCGTAGAGGAGGCAGCGACTTGCGTCGAGTTTGGCCTTCATTACAGAGAGCATCTCATAGACAGCGGGGAACTCGATGATAGGTTTGCCGAACTGCTGGCGCTCTTTTGCATAGGCGAGAGCTTCACGATAAGCGATCTCGCTGACACCTACAGACTGAGCTGCGATGCCGAGGCGGGCGCCATTCATGAGTGCCATCACATATTTGATAAGACCCATACGGCGAGAGCCGCAGAGTTCTGCCTTAGCGTTCTTGTAGACGAGTTCACATGTGGGAGATCCCTTGATACCCATTTTATTCTCGATACGACGTACGGTCACACCGCCATCGCGCTTGTCATAGATGAACATTGACAGGCCGCGACCGTCTTTTGTGCCGTCCTCAGAGCGGGCGAGCACGAGGTGAATGTCGCTATCACCATTGGTGATGAAGCGCTTAACGCCGTTGAGGCGCCAGGTGCCGTCGGGCTGCTCGGTAGCCTTAAGCATTACTGACTGGAGGTCAGAACCTGCATCAGGCTCGGTGAGGTCCATTGACATGGTCTCGCCCTGGCATACGCGTGTGATATATTTCTGCTTCTGCTCTTCGCTGCCGAACTCGTAGATAGTCTCGGCGCAGTCCTGCAGGCCCCAAAGGTTTTCAAATCCGGTATCTGCACGGCTTACAATGTCTGCGGCCATGATATAGGGAGTGATGGGGAAGTTGAGACCACCCAGACGGCGAGGCATTGCCATGCCCATAAGACCGGCTTTGCGGCAAAGGTCAAGATTCTCAACAGTGCCGTCAGCGTAGTGAGCGTGACCGTCAGAGCAAGAAGCTCCCTGATGATCGACACCCTCAGCATTCTCAGCGATCTTGCCGCCGCAGATATCACCGACGATTTCGAGGACTTTGTCGTAATTGTCCATGGCATCCGCATAGTCGACGGGTGCATAATCAAACTTCTCTGCGTCTGTATAGTTACGCTCCTTGAGAGCTACTATCTTCTCCATCAGAGGGTGTGACAGGTGATTTTTTAAATCAGGATTGTCAGTATAAAAGTTAGCCATAGCTTAATATGTTTTCTTCAATGAAAGCCCGAATTACTTCGAGTTTTTCTTATAATATTTAATGAGCTTGGGCACGATATCCTCAACGTTGCCGGTGATGACATAGTCGGCGATTGTGTTGATAGGTGCGTTGGGGTCATTGTTGATTGAAATGATAATAGCACTCTCCTGCATGCCGGCAGTGTGCTGGATCTGGCCTGAGATACCGCAAGCGATATAGAGCTTGGGACGTACGGTGACACCGGTCTGACCGATCTGACGCTCATGCTCAACGAGGCCTGCATCTACAGCTGCACGTGAAGCACCTACTTCGCCACCGAGCACTTCAGCGAGCTCGTAAAGCATATCGAAGTTTTCCTTGCTGCCTACGCCATAGCCACCGGCTACGATGATGGGAGAATTCTTGATGTTGACTTTTGACTTTTCAATCTGACGATCGATGATTTCCACGAGGAAGTCAGCGTCATCTACATATTTCTTTGCGTCGAGATCTACGACTTTGCCCTTGTGGTTGGGGTCGAAGATTTCCTTCTTCATCACGCCCTCACGCACGGTAGCCATCTGGGGACGGCATTCGGGGTTGACGATGGTAGCTACGATGTTACCACCGAAGGCGGGACGGATCTGATAGAGAAGGTCGGTATATTCCTTGCCGGTCTTGGGGTCTTTGTGGGGACCGATCTCAAGAGCTGTGCAGTCAGCAGTCAGACCGCTGTGGAGGCAAGAAGATACTCGGGGGCCGAGGTCACGGCCGATGCATGTAGCACCCATGAGGCAAATCTGAGGCTTGATCTCCTTGAAGAGGTTGATCAGCACAGCCGCATGGGGATTAGAGGTATAGGGGTAGAGACGCTTGTCTTCTACTTTATAGACGGTATCAACTCCGTAAGGGAATACCTGCTCTTCGATGCCTTCGAGTTTATCGCCGACAATGAGAGCCTGAAGCTCGACACCGAGCTTGTTAGCGAGCTGACGTCCTTTAGTCAGGAGCTCAAGGCTTACGTCGGCGATCTTGCCGTCTTCGAGCTCGCAGTAAACTATCAAATTGTTCTGTGACATAGTCATTCGGGATTTATCAGCCACCTATTGTGTGGTTGGCGATGAGTTCTACAATAAGGTTCTCGATATCCTGGTCATTGTTGTCCAGACGGCGGCTTTCCTTAGCGGTAAATACCACATTTTCGACAGCCTTAACCTTTGTGGGTGAGCCGGGCAGACCGATCTGCTCGGGATCAGCTTCTACAAAAGCTGCGCTCCACTCGTCGATATTGAGATAGGGGTGCTTGTCGACAAATTCGCGAGCTGCATCAGCGAGAGCAGCCTTCTCGCTTGTAGAGACAGCGCGCTTGTATTTCATGAGGCGCTGTGCATTGCGAGGGCGACATTCAGCGGCTGAACCGTTGACTGTCACAACGCAGGGGAGCGGTGACTTAACGACTTCAAAGCCATTTTCGAGACGACGCTTTACGGTCACATAGCCGTTCTTGCAGTCGAGTATTTCTTCAGCATATGTTACCTGGGGAAGACCGAGCTTTTCAGCGATCTGGGGACCAACCTGAGCTGTGTCACCGTCGATAGCCTGACGACCGCCGAGGATGATGTCATAGTTGCCTATCTTCTTGACGGCCTGAGCCAAAGAGTAGGAGGTAGCGAGAGTATCAGCACCACCGAGAGCGCGGTCGGTCAAAACGATACCGCCGTCAGCACCGCGATAGATAGCTTCGCGGATCACCTCAGCAGCGCGGGGCAGACCCATGGTCAGAATTGTTACAGTAGAACCTGGATTGGCATCCTTGAGACGGAGAGCCTGTTCGAGGGCGTTAAGGTCTTCAGGATTGAAGATAGCGGGCAACGCAGCGCGATTGATTGTGCCATCTTCCTTCATTGCATCTTTACCCACGTTGCGAGTATCAGGAACTTGCTTGGCGAGTACTACGATGTTTAGACTCATAATTTGACTGGTTTTTATAATGTTTTATTTAATTTCTGCTTAAAGCATATTTTTTGCAAAAATACACAAATTTTTCTCTAATGGTGTCCTTTTTTGTAACTATTATCAAAGAATGTCGTTATATCACTATATATCAACACATTAATTTTTTATTATTTTAGGCTCCGACATTAGTATAATTAGAGGAGAGACTCATAGACCCGGATGTAACATTGACATAGCAGATATTTTTTTTACCTTTGCACAAAAGATTGTGTATGATATTCACCAAATCCATATCCCAATTCGGCGACTACTGCCTGTTTATGAGGAAGGTGTTTGCCATGCCCGACCGCTGGAAACTCTTTTTCAAACGTACGCTCAGCGAAGTCTATAAGCTCGGAGTGGACTCTGTACCACTGGTAGTCATCGTATCCGTATTCATCGGAGCGGTAATCACCATCCAGATGCAGCTCAACACCTCGTCGCCCCTGCTGCCGGCCTACTCCGTCGGCCTGGCCACCCGAGAAATCATCCTGTTGGAATTTTCCAACTCCATACTCTGCCTGATCCTGGCCGGCAAAGTCGGATCAAATATTGCCTCTGAGATAGGCACAATGCGCGTCACCGAGCAGATTGACGCGCTTGACATCATGGGCATCAACTCGGCCAATTTCCTGGTGCTCCCCAAAGTAATCGCATTCGTATTCTTCATCCCCGTGCTAGTCGTCCTCTGCATGGGCACGGCGCTCTTAGGCGGCATAGCCGTAGCGTGGGGCACCGACCTGATCCCGCTTCCCAAGTTTATCTACGGCCTGCAGGCATTCTTCTCTGAATGGTATGTCTGGTATGGCATCATCAAATCGCTCTTCTTTGCCTTCATCATCTCCTCAGTGGCCTCCTACTGCGGCTATTACGTCAAAGGTGGCGCGCTCGAAGTAGGCAAAGCAAGCACGAATGCCGTAGTGACCAGCAGCATCATGATACTGCTTTTCGATGTGATACTGACTAAACTCCTGCTGCAATGATCGAGGTAAAAAATCTCATAAAATCGTTTGACGGTAAAACCGTACTCAAAGGGGTCGATGCCACATTCTATACAGGTAAGACCAACCTGATCATAGGCCAGAGCGGCTCGGGCAAAACCGTGCTGATGAAGAGCCTCGTGGGCCTTGTAAGACCTGAAGAAGGAGAGATACTCTACGATGGTCGCGACTTCCTCAAGATGGATTCCAAGCAGACCAAAGAGATCCGCAAGGAGATCGGCATGCTCTTCCAGGGGTCGGCACTGTTTGACTCAGAGACCGTCATTGGCAACGTGCTGTTTCCGCTGACGATGTTTTCTGATATGACGCCGGCCGAACAGCTTGAGCGCGCCCACTTCTGCCTGCGACGCGTCAACCTCGAAGGCGCCGAAAAAAAATTCCCGTCAGAGATCTCCGGCGGCATGCAAAAGCGCGTAGCCATAGCACGCGCCATCGCCCTCAACCCGCGCTATCTCTTCTGCGACGAACCCAACTCCGGCCTTGACCCCAAGACTTCGATCGTCATTGACGAGCTGCTGAGCGACATCACCCACGAGTATGACATCACTACGATTATCAATACTCATGACATGAACTCCGTGTTGGGTATCGGAGAAAACATCGTCTTCCTCAACCAAGGTCACCGCGAATGGGTGGGCGACAAGGACAAAATATTCCACACAGCCAACGAGGCTCTCAACGAATTTGTCTTTGCGACCCGTCTTTTCCAGGAAGTCAAGGACTACATCGTCCACAACGGTCGGAAGGATTAAGCCGCGATTTCAGTCCGAGCCGTGCTTGCTTTTAGCGGGTCAATGTAAAAAAAACGGTTGTTAATTTCTGAGATTTAGGGATAGATGGGCATATCACTATCTGAATTAGGGAAGTCTAATCATCATAAGCACTTGTTATATAGTAGATTCCCGAAGAACAACAGCGCTAAACTCCAATCTAAGTGCCTAAAAATATTTTTACTCTCGGGTAATTTTTTAACAATTCAACCGGGTTTTGCTACTGACCCATTTTAGCCAAAGCACCGCTGCCCCTACTCCATCCATTTTCCAGTCGATTTCGCCCCCTACTGTCACAAGCCAGTGGCGGAGATGGGCGCATTGCGTCCGTATGAATAGAACTTTCAACCCGATAGGACACAAAAAAAGCATCACTCTGATATGAGCAATGCTTCTTTGTAGCGAATCCGGGACTCGAACCCGGGTTTCCGCCGTGAGAGGGCGGCGTGCTAGACCACTACACTAAATCGCCATTCAAGTCTTTCGCTTAAGACACTGCAAAATTACACACTCTTTTTGAATCTGCCAAATCTTTCAGCAAATTTTTTCAAAATTTTCTTACAGCCACACCGAAATCAGCTTTTATCATCATTTTTGTAGTATATATTGCCGAGAGATAGCTCGTGTATTTTAATTTTTTGTAAATTTGCACACCTATTATATACATTATAAAACGATAATGGAAATAATCAGAACTGTAAAGCAGATCAGCTCGCTGACTTCCGACGCCCGCAGCAAGGGGAAGTCGGTCGGACTCGTACCGACAATGGGAGCTCTGCACGCCGGACACATCTCGCTCGTCGAGAGAGCCCGTGCCGAAAATGACGTTGTTGTAGTCAGCGTGTTTGTCAACCCCACACAGTTTAACAACCCCACTGACCTCGCCACCTATCCCCGCACAGAGGAGGCCGACTGCCGACTGCTCGAAGCTGCCGGAGTCGACTATGCATTTATTCCTACAGTCGAAGAGATGTATCCCGAAAAGGACGAGCGCATATTTGATCTGGGTCAGGTGGCCGACGTGATGGAGGGACCGATGCGTCCGGGCCACTTCAACGGTGTCGCTCAGGTCGTAAGCAAGCTGTTCTACTACACCCACCCCACCCGCGCCTATTTCGGCGAAAAAGACTTCCAGCAGATAGCCGTTATCCGCCGTATGGTCGAGCTCGAAAGGATTGATGTCGAGATCGTCGACTGCCCTATCAAACGTGCCGACGACGGCCTGGCTCTCAGCAGCCGCAATGTCCGACTTTCAGAGACCCAGCGATCTGTGGCTGCCGGCATATATAAGACACTCAAAGAGAGCGTAAAGCTCCGCTCCGGCAAAACACTCGGTGAAGTCAAGCAATACGTCATCGACACCATCAATGCAATGCCGGAAATGGAGGTGGAATATTACGAAATCGTACACCCGCTGACTATGCAGCCTCTCAAAGACTGGGAGGATGCCGGCAAGCTCGCGCCCGTAGGTTGTATCACAGTATATTGCGGCGATGTACGTCTGATTGACAATATCAAATATAAAGACTGACCAGATGCTTATCCAAGTATTAAAATCAAAGATCCATAGAGCCACTGTGACCGAGGCTCGTCTCGACTATATCGGTAGCATTACAATCGATTCCAATCTGCTCGAGGCAGCCGGAATCATGGAGGGTGAGCGCGTGTTCATCGTCAACAACAACAATGGCGAGCGTCTTGACACCTACGCTATCAAGGGGGAACCCGGCTCGGGCGTAATCTGCCTCAACGGCGCCGCCGCCCGCAAAGTGCAGCCAGGCGACATAGTCATCATCATGGCTTACGCCCTCGTCACCCCCGACGAAGCCTCTGCTCTCAAGCCCCGCGTAATATTCCCCGACGCACACAATAAACTCTAATTATACCGTACAAACTATTTCACCTCATATCCTATGTTTGAAAATCTAAGCGAAAGACTCGAAAGAAGTTTCAAAATACTTAAAGGCCAAGGCAAGATTACAGAGATCAACGTAGCTGAAACGCTTAAAGACGTGCGACGCGCACTGCTTGATGCCGACGTGGACTTCAAAGTCGCCAAGAACTTTACCGACACTGTCAAGACGAAAGCAATCGGCCAGAATGTAATCAACGCCATCAAGCCTCAGGAGCTCATGATCAAAATCGTCCATGACGAGCTCTCTACTCTCATGGGTAATGAGGCTGCACCTCTGAATCTCAGTGGCAATCCGACAGTAATCCTTATGTCGGGCCTGCAGGGCTCAGGTAAAACCACCTTTACCGGCAAGCTCGCCAACAAGCTTAAGACCGAAAAGGGTCGCCGCCCGCTGCTCGTAGCGTGCGACGTCTACCGTCCTGCGGCTATCGACCAGCTGAAAGTTCTCGCCGAGAAAATCGGTGTTCCGGTCTATACCGAGGAGGGAAATAAGAATCCGGTGGAAATAGCCGAAAACGCTATACGCTATGCCAAGACCAACAATCTGGACCTCGTTATCGTCGACACTGCAGGCCGCCTTGCTGTCGACGAAGAGATGATGAATGAGATCGAAGCCATCAAGAAAGCGATCCGCCCTCAGGAGACACTCTTCGTAGTCGACTCAATGACAGGTCAGGATGCTGTAAATACTGCACGCGAATTCAATGACCGCCTCGACTTCGATGGGGTCATCCTCACAAAGCTCGATGGCGACACCCGCGGCGGTGCAGCTCTTTCGATCCGTACCGTTGTCAAGAAGCCTATCAAATTTGTCGGTACAGGCGAGAAAATGGAGACTATCGACCTCTTCCACCCCTCACGAATGGCTGACCGCATCCTGGGAATGGGCGATATCGTATCTCTCGTAGAAAAGGCTCAACAGCAATATGACGAGAAAGCGGCCCGCGAGCTCCAGCGCAAGATTGCAAAGAATCAGTTTAACTTCAACGACTTCCTCGCTCAGATCCAGCAGATCAAGAAGATGGGCAATCTGAAAGACCTCGCTTCGATGATTCCCGGCGTAGGCAAAGCTATCAAGGATGTCGAGATCGATGACGACGCATTCAAGGGTATAGAAGCCATAATCTACTCTATGACAGCTCAGGAGCGCGAAAAGCCGGAGATCATCAACGGCAGCCGGCGCAAGCGTATTGCAGCCGGTTCGGGTAAGTCGCTTCAGGATGTCAACCGTCTTCTGACTCAGTTTGAGCAGACCCGTAAGGTCATGAAGGCTGCGACCTCAACCAAGAATCCGCTTAAGATGATGAACGCCATGCGCCAGATGCGCCAGCGCTGATCACCGCCTTACTACACTTTAATTATAATAATATACTTATATAATATATGACTATAATCGACGGAAAAAAAATCTCCGATGATATAAAGAAGGAAATAGCGCTCGAAGTCGAGGCTATGATAGCCCGCGGTGAAAAGCGCCCTCACCTCGCTGCCATCCTCGTGGGCCACGACGGCGGAAGCGAGACTTATGTAGCCAACAAGGTGAAGGCTTGTGAAGTCTGCGGATTTAAGTCCACACTGATCAGATTTGAGGATGACATCGACGAGCAGACACTTCTGAAGACTATCAGCGATCTCAACAATGATGCTGACATCGACGGCTTCATCGTACAGCTCCCCCTCCCCAAACATATCGACGAGCAGCGCGTCATCGAAGCCATCGACTATCGTAAGGATGTCGACGGATTTCATCCAGTCAACGTAGGTCGTCAGGCTATCGGCCTCCCCTGCTTCCACTCAGCCACCCCGGCCGGAATCATGGAGCTTTTAGCTCGCTATGAAGTACCTGTCAAGGGCAAGAACTGCGTAGTCCTGGGTCGAAGCAACATCGTAGGCAAACCGGTTGCCACTCTCCTGATGCAGAAATCCAGACCCGGCGATGCTACAGTGACCGTATGCCATAGTGCAACCGAAAATCTGGCTGACTATACCCGTCGCGCCGACATCATTATCGCAGCGCTCGGTAAGCCCGGATTCGTCAAGGCCGATATGGTAAAAGATGGCGTTACAATCATTGACGTAGGCACGACACGTGTCCCCGACTCAACTCGCAAGTCAGGCTTCCGTCTGAGCGGCGATGTCGACTTCGAGGCAGTCGCTCCTAAATGTGCCTTCATCACGCCCGTACCCGGTGGAGTCGGCCCGATGACCATCGTATCATTAATGAAAAATACGCTCTTAGCCGCCAACCACTCAATCTATCCGAAGAAATGATTCCGGAGCTGCTCGCTCTTGCCATCCAGCTCGCTCCGGCCTGGAAAAATCCATGCCCGGAAGCAACTCTGCTATTTGCCGGAGACGCCATGCAGCACGCAGCCCAGATCGACGAAGCACGCCGCCCGGACGGCACCTACGACTACTCGGATTGCTTCACGCCTCTGGCCGACTACATCTCATCGGCTGATTACGCGGTCGTCAATCTCGAGACGCCTGTATCGCAGCCACCATATTCAGGCTATCCATGCTTTAACGCTCCGACTGCATTTGCCGAGGCGCTTAAAGATGCCGGATTTGACCTCTTCCTGACGGCCAATAACCACACTCTCGACCGCCGAGAAAACGGGTTACGGGCTACGATTGCGATACTCGACTCTCTTGAGGTAGACCATATCGGCACTTATGTATCTGAGAGAACGCGCTGTGATCTCCTTCCACTCATTAAAGACATCAACGGATTCAAGGTCGGTTTTCTCAATTACACCTACGGCACTAACGGATTCTCCCCCCGCGACTCATCAGTCGTAGACTATATCGACAAAGGCCGTATCGCTGCCGACATCGCATCCGCGCGAGAGAAAGGTGCGGAAATCATCTGCACCACAATCCATTGGGGCGACGAATACGTACCGCTTCCAAACAAAGCTCAGCGACAGATTGAAGAGTTCCTCCGAGAGCAGGGTGTTGAGCTAATCATCGGAGCGCACCCTCATGTGGTGCAACCCATGCAGATGCACATCGACAGGATCAATCACTTTGATCGCACGCTGACAGTCTACTCACTTGGCAACTTCATCTCCAACATGAAGACCACAACAACCCGAGGGGGCGCCATTGTTCAGGTCAAACTAATACGCGATATCACCGGAAAGGCGCGCATCTTAGAGGCCAGCTATCTACCGGTATTCACCGTCCCGGCAAAGGGAGGATTCAACTTCCATGTCATCAACGCCTTCGAGGCTGCCCCACCCCATGCAGAGCCGATGCGACAGCAATATCTCAACCATCTGTTGCCGCTTTTGAACAAGCACAATCTGAATATCGCACCCGACTCCACTTCGATAATATCAAATAATAATTAATAACCCGGCTTTTAAAACCATGAAAAGAATCACAGCCGCCCTGCTCATGATGGTCGCTCTGACAGCCTCAGCTGCTCATCCTGTCTCCGATCTAATAGACAGAATAACCGGAGAGGGGTCTGCCGACCGCTTTGTAATCATACAGAAGGACCTCCCCGACGACTTTTTTGAAATCACGACAATCGATGGCAAGCCTGCCATTATCGGCAACAACCCCGTCAATATTGCCGCCGGCCTCAACTGGTATCTGAAATATTATACCGGCAACCATCTGAGCTGG
The DNA here is from genome assembly GCA_014800605.1 of Bacteroidales bacterium. Classification (GTDB taxonomy): domain Bacteria; phylum Bacteroidota; class Bacteroidia; order Bacteroidales; family Muribaculaceae; genus JAAVFS01. Next base: position 14,289 of record JAAVFS010000120.1, read on the forward strand.
AACAATCTCTCTATCTCCCTCCCGGCCGACTCGCTCCCCCTTCCTGCGAAGGTCGAGCGCCACGTCAGCCCCTCATCCGACCGCTACTACCTCAACTACTGTACCCACTCCTACTCGATGCCCTTCTGGGACTGGGATCGCTGGGAAAAGGAAATCGACTGGATGGCTATGCATGGCATCAACATGCCGCTGACCATGACAGGATTTGATGTCGTGTGGCGCAACACGCTGACCCGACTCGGATATAACAAGGAGGAAATCGATGCCTTCATCGCAGGACCGGCCTTCCAGGCTTGGTGGCTGATGAACAACCTCGAAGGTTGGGGCGGACCGAACTCCGATCAGTGGTATGCCGATCGCGAAGAGCTGCAGAAAAAGATCCTTGCCCGAATGGAGGAACTCGACATGCACCCCGTATTCCCCGGATATTCAGGCACGCTCCCCCATGATGCCGAGGAGCGCCTCGGAGTCACAACTTCGGGCAAAGGCGGATGGAACGGATTTACACGTCCGGCATTCCTACTGACTACCGACCCGCGCTTTGACGAAATCGCCGACATATATTATGAAGAGGCTGCCAAACTTTACGGCACAGCAAAATATTACAGCATGGACCCCTTCCACGAGGGTGGCAGCCAGAAAGGTGTCGACCTCAAGCAGGCCGGCGGCATCATGGTCAATGCGATGAAGCGCGCCAATCCCGATGCAATATGGGTAATTCAGGGCTGGACAGAGAATCCTCGTCAGGAGCTGCTCGACGGAGTCAAACCCGGCGACATCGTTGTGCTTGACCTTGCTTCCGAGATCCGTCCGCAGTGGGGCGACCCCGAATCACCCTCACCCTACGAGCGCCCGGATGGCTACAATCCCCACGACTGGATGTACTGTATGCTCCTCAACTTCGGTGGCAATGTCGGTCTGCACGGCAAAATGGATGCTGTGATAAATGGCTATTACAAAGCAGTAGATTCAAAGTATGCTCCCCAACTGAAAGGAATCGGCCTGACGATGGAAGCAATTGAAAACAACCCGGTCATGTACGAACTCATGAGCGAGCTCCCCTGGCGCGCTGAGAAGTTTGACAAGGACGCATGGCTCAAAGACTATATCACAGCACGCTATGGCAGCTTCAACGAAGACGCCTACAAAGGATGGATCGAACTCGCCTCAACAATCTATAACTGTCCGCTCGGCAGCTTGCAGCAGGGCACTACCGAATCAGTCTACTGCGCACGCCCGTCGCGCAACGTATGGCAGGTATCAAGCTGGAGCAAAATGAAGCCCTACTACGAGCCTTCTGACATCATAGAGGCTGCAAAGACATTTGCAAAAAGTGCCGATGACGCTGCTCTCCGTGACAACCCCAACTACGTTTATGACCTTGTCGATATCACACGTCAGGCACTTTCTGAAAAAGGACGTCTGACTTATCGGAAAATGATTGACGCCATCAATGCCGGCGACAAGAAGTCATTTAAAGACCATGCAGCTGACTTCCTTTCGCTGCTCGACATGCAGGACGAATTGCTCGGCACCCTTCCTGACTTCGGCGTAGGGAAATGGATCAACTCCGCCCGTGCACTTGCCCCCTCTGAGGACGAAGAAGACCTCTTTGAAGAAAACGCCCGACTGCTCATCACTACATGGGGACCGCGATACGCCTCCGAAACAGGCAAGCTTCGCGACTATGCCCACCGCGAATGGAGCGGCTTGCTGCGCGACTTCTACCGCCCGCGCTGGGAGACCTGGATCAACCGCGAAATTGCAATAATGGATGGCGAGCAGCCCGAAGAAATCGACTTCTACTCTCTTGATGAGAAATGGGTTAAGGATCGTCGTAAATATCCCGACGTGTCTGGAGCTGCTCCTCTTCCCACCGTAGACAAGGCTTTGAAACTGATCAACAGTATAAAATAAACACTTTTTAACACCGAAAATTTTGCTCAATCCCCAAAAGTATCTACCTTTGCACATGTAAATACTGCGGGGTAGAGCAGTGGTAGCTCATTGGGCTCATAACCCAAAGGTCGGAGGTTCGATCCCTTCCCCCGCCACCAAAACCAAGGCGCTTCAGTCACTCTGAAGCGCCTTTACTTTTTTGATACCTGAACAGATTGGAAATATCGTGTAGATTGATTAAATTTGTGGTGTCGGTCATTTGATCGTTGGAAAGGATGCTGCCGATATCGGATTATCAATCCAGCCTAAAGTAACTCATATTGCCAGCGCATGAAAGGAATCATCCTCGCCGGAGGATCCGGCACAAGATTATACCCCATCACCAAGGGAGTCAGCAAACAGCTGCTCCCTATCTATGACAAACCGATGGTCTACTATCCAATTTCGACCTTGATGATGGCCGGAATCCGCGATATTCTGATTATCTCTACCCCGAGCGATCTTCCATCATTTCAGCGACTGCTCGGCGATGGATCCGACTTCGGAGTAAAATTCTCATATGCTGAGCAACCCTCGCCCGACGGCTTGGCTCAGGCCTTTATCATCGGACGAGAATTTATCGGCGACGACGATGTATGCCTCGTTCTGGGCGACAACATATTCCACGGACCGGAGTTTGATAAGGTGTTGAAGCATTCGGTCGATATGGTACGTAACGAACGCAAGGCCACTGTCTTCGGCTATCAGGTCAATGATCCGCAGCGATATGGTGTGGCGGAGTTTGACGCCGACGGCAATTGCCTCTCGATCGAGGAGAAGCCTGCGCACCCGAAGTCTAATTATGCTGTCGTAGGGCTCTACTTCTACCCCAACCGGGTGGTTGACATCGCGGCAAGCATAAAGCCATCAGAGCGCGGCGAGCTGGAGATCACCTCTGTCAATCAGGAGTTTCTCAATTCCGGAGAGCTTAAGGTGCAGACTCTGCCCCGCGGCTTCGCATGGCTTGACACCGGAACACATGATTCGCTTGCGGAGGCTTCGATCTATGTCGAGGTACTTGAGAAGCGTCAGGGACAGAAGATCGGATGCCTTGAGGGAATTGCTTTTGAGAATGGATGGATCTCGGCCGACAGGTTGAGCGAGATCGCCCGCCCGATGGAGAAGAACCAGTACGGGCAGTATCTGCTGAAACTCACCCATTCTTGCGAATGATATAGACAGGGCTATGGAGAAACTGAATTTTGTAGTCACCTGGGGCGAGGATAAGACCCGAGCATGGTCGGGCACCTACTACAGCATCCACCAAGCTCTTGAGAAATATTACGACATTGCTGACTTTGACACAATCGAGCCTAATTGTTTCGCCAATGTCTACGCAAAAATCCTACTTAAGCTTGGGCTTCGTAAGGATGATTTCAACGTCAGATATATTTTAAAGAACAGAAAACACTACGAAAATCGACTGTCGGGAAAGATTTTTCAATTCACAGAGTTTATTCAGGACAGGCCTTCCCGTCAGACCTATATCTATCAGGATCTGAGTGTCCCATATCTATATTATTTGGCCCGGACGAACAGCCGAGAACTGATATATTCAGGATTTGACTCGGTAGATTCTAAAGCCATGAAGCGGCGATGCAATCTGCAGATGGACTACTATCGGTCTGCAGCCGGAATTCTCTACATGGGTCGGTGGATGACGGAATTCATGCGCCGTGAATACCCTCAGCTGAATGATAAGATACATCACGTAGGCGCGGGTATCAACTTAGATTACAAAAAAATACGACCCAGCACCGAAAAGCGTAACAACCGGATTCTATTCGTCGGGCGCGACTTTAAGCGCAAGGGTGGCGAAAAGGTCATAGAGGCCTTCAAGCTGCTGAAGGGTAAGGTGCCTGATCTGGAATTGCATGTAGCCGGGCCATCAGTCGATCCCATGCAGACACCAACAGACGGATATCATTTCTACGGAGACATCAGCTATGATAAGGTACAGGAGCTCATGAATATGTGCGATCTCTTCTGCATGCCGTCATATTTTGAAGCATACGGGCTTGTATTCATTGAGGCTCTTGTCTTCGGGCTCCCATGCATCGGACGCAACTGCTGTGAGATGCCCTACTTCATCGAAGAAGGAATTACGGGAGAGCTTGTCGACACGGACGATGCCTCAGAGCTTGCCGGAAAGATATCCAAGATATTACAGAATGAAGATTACCGACGCAACGTAGTCCAGCGGAGAGACTCGTATATAAAGGAGTATTCATGGGATGCAGTTGCGAGCCGTATGGCAAACATTATAGGATAGAATGAATATAATCAAAACCGAAATAGAGGGAGTGGTCATACTGGAGCCACGGGTATTCTCAGATGATCGAGGCTACTTCTTTGAGAGCTACTCCAAGAAATCATTCGACAATGCGATCGGCCATCCTGTCGACTTCGTCCAGGACAACCAGTCGCGTTCGGTCAAGGGAGTAGTCAGAGGTCTGCACTTCCAGCGCCCACCCTACGCTCAGGCCAAGCTGGTAAGATGCGTCAGCGGTTCCGTACTGGATGTCGCCGTCGACCTACGGGCTGGCTCGCCGACCTACGGGCAGCATATAGCCGTAGAGCTTACGTCAGATAACCATCGCATGCTGTTCATTCCCAAAGGATTCGCCCATGGGTTCTCGGTCCTTAGCGATGAGGCCGTATTTCAATACAAATGCGACGAATACTATCATCCCGAAGCCGAGGGAGGCATCTCGCTACTCGACCCCGATTTAGGTATTGACTGGACTACAGATCTTTGCAAGGCGATCCTCTCGCCCAAAGACAGCTGCCACCCGAACCTTAAAGACTTCATTACTCCCTTTTAATCATGCGAATACTTGTAACAGGAGGTAACGGCCAACTTGGCAAGTGCATACGTGATGCAACGACAGATTCGACTGACACCTACATCTTCACGGATGTCGACGACTTCGATATCACCGATCCGGAAGCGGTCGACCTCATGCTCCGATGCAACGACTTTCAGGTGATAGTGAATTGTGCTGCCTTTACGGATGTCAACGCTGCCGAGTCAAAAGCAGAGATAGCTGAGCAGATTAATGCCGAAGCTGTGGGCTACATAGCCGAGGCCGCCAAGAAGTATGGCGTATTTTTCATCCAGATATCTACCGACTATGTGTTTGGCGGAAATATCAACAACACCCCCTGCGATGAAAATCAGCAGCCGAACCCTACGGGTGTCTACGGACTGACCAAATTGCATGGCGAAGAGGCGATAAGAAAGAGCGGTTGCCGATATATGATCATACGCACAGCATGGCTATACAGCCGCTACGGCAAAAACTTTGTAAAGACCATGATGTCGCTTACAGTCTCAAAACCTGAGATCAGCGTCGTGATAGATCAGGCCGGCACTCCGACCTATGCTCCCGACCTGGCCAGAGCCATTGTCGAGATCATCAGCCGCCGGCTGTTTGAGCAGCATGACGGCATATACCATTACTCCAACGAGGGGGTCTGCTCATGGTATGATTTCGCTACTGCTATCGGCAAGCTTGCAGGCAATGATGGTTGCAATGTACTGCCCTGTCGCTCGGAAGAGTTTCCCTCTCCGGTCCGGCGCCCCTCCTAC
>JAAVFS010000121.1 GCA_014800605.1 Bacteroidales bacterium
CCGGGCCAGCGTTCAATCACGTAGGGCATGTTGACGCTCTGAGCCTTGTCGGCAATCACCTGTTTGGCCTGTTTTTTGGTTGCAACGAAGAGAATCTTTTTGCCTGATTTGGCGATGCCCTTCAGAGCTTTAGCGGCCTCGTCGAGCTTGGCAGCTGTCTTGTAAAGATCGATGATGTGGATACCGTTGCGCTCCATGAAGATATAGGGCGCCATTGCAGGATTCCATTTCCGCTTCAGGTGGCCGAAATGGCAAGATGCTTCGAGAAGTTGGTCAAATGTAGGTGTTGACATGATTTTAATGTGTTGTTTACGTTCTGTTGGTGTGTTACAACCCCGAGGTAGGGAACGTGTTTCCATCGCCGGGATTTAGATACTAAACACTGAGGTGGCTGCATCAGGCAGCCTTGGAGAGAGCCATTGGTTGAAAACTCGGATTAACGCTTTGAGAACTGGAAGCGTTTGCGGGCCTTGGGCTGACCGGGCTTTTTACGCTCGACAGAGCGGGGGTCACGGGTCATGAAGCCTTCAGCGCGGAGAGCAGCCTTGTCTTCAGGATTGATCTTGACGAGAGCGCGGGCGATAGCGAGACGAAGTGCTTCAGCCTGGCCTTTGTAGCCGCCGCCGTCGAGATTAACATGGATGTCATATTTTTCAGCTACGTCAAGCTTGGTAAGGGGCTGCTTAACGATGTACTGAAGGATTGACGAGGGGAAATAAACCTCGATAGGACGCTTGTTGATAGTGATTGCGCCGTTGCCTTCTTTGAGGATTACGCGAGCGATAGCTGCTTTACGACGACCTACTGCATTAACTGTTTCCATTGTCAAGGTTATTTGAAGTTATTGATATCGAGAACGACGGGGTTCTGTGCTTCGTGGGGATGGTTGGGTCCGTTGTACACGTGCATGTTCTCAATGATGCGACGGCCAAGACGGTTTTTGGGAAGCATGCCTTTCATCACATGGATGAACAGGGGGTGCATACCAGGCTTGAGGTGCTTGTTGAATGACTTCTTCATCAGTACCTCGGGAGTTGCTACGCGCTGTCCGCCGGGATAGCCGGTGTAGCTGAGATATTCGTGATCGGTCATTTTCTTGCCGGTAAGAACGACTTTATCAGCATTGATGATGATAACATTGTCGCCGCACTCGACGAAAGGTGAGTAGCAAGGTTTGTTCTTGCCACGGAGAATCTTCGCTACTTTTGAGCAAAGACGGCCGAGATGCTGACCGGTGGCGTCGATGAGAACCCACTGACGGTCTACGCTCTGGGCGTTGGGGGTGATGGTTTTGTAACTTAGAGTATCCACGTCTAAATAGTTAAAAATAAGTTAATTAATTGCCCACACCTGCCTTAGCGCCCGGCCAAAGGCGCCGCGTCAGGGAGTGAACTATTCACAATTTTGGATATAATCGGACTGCAAAGGTAGTGATTTACATTCTTATATCCAAATTTTCAAAGCCTTCAGTCGCTAAATTCTTCTGTCACGCCCGGCGGGCACGGCTTGTGGTGACGAGCCAGACGCCGGAGAAGATCAGCACGATCGCCACCGCCTTGACCGGAGTAAACTTGTCAAGCCCGAGACCGACGCCGCCTATCGTGGCCACGACCGGCTGAACGTAATTGTACATACCGACCACCGTAGGGCGGAGATTCTTCTGGCCGGTCATGATTCCGATGTAGGCAAGGAAGGTCCCGCAGATCACTACATATATTATACCCAGCCACTCGCAGGCACTGATCGACTGCCATGACGTCCGGGCGATCCACTTCATGCTGCACGGCACTCCGACCGCTGACGCCGAGAGAAACATCCACTTCATCAGCGTCACCAGACTGTATCTGCGGATGAAGTTGCGGTAGAGGGTCAGGTAGAGCGCGTAACTGAACTGTGCGCACAGCACCAGCAGATCGCCGACCGCCGGCTGACTCCCCCGCGCCCCTATGCTACCGCTGCCGACTATGAGGATAATGGCGCCGGCTGCTCCCACAACGATGCCTCCGGCCTTACGCGCCGTGATCGGCTCCCGCAGGATTACCCACGCGAGCAGCATGACCCACATAGGCATCGTGGTCGTCACCAGCGAAGCCTCGCCGGGCGAAGTCAGACTGACTCCGACTATGAATGCGCCCTGATTGAGCAGGATGCCGAGCATCCCGGCTCCCACCAGGCGAAGGATATCACCGATCGGCATATGCTCGCGCGGAAGAAACAGCGATGCGATCCAGAACAACAGTGCCGCGCCCGCAATTCTGAAATCGATCATCACTGCGGGAAATACGGCACCGGATGCGAACACCATTTTTGCGACGGGCGACATCAGCCCCCACATGGTGTTGGCACCAAGCATGGCAATGTGCCCTTTCAATTTATTTCTTTCCATAATCTTAAAAAGGAACGATTGACTCGAAGACGTATTGCTCCCCATCGAGCGGGAAGGTAAATTCGATTCGGGCCGCGTGCAGATTCAACCGCTCCGAACTGTCGCCACCCAGCCGACCATAGAGTCGGTCGCCGACGATCGGCATCCCGAGCCCGAGCGCTGACGCGGAATGGACTCTGAGCTGGTGGGTCCGGCCGGTCAGCGGATGAAATATGACGCGACTTCTGCCCCGCTCCACGCCGACAAACTCATAGTCGGTCACAGCCTCCTTACCCACCCCGGTATCAACTCGCTGCCGGGGGCGATCAAGCCAGTCGGGGGTCAGCGCGAGATCAATCCGACCCGAGGAGGCCACGCCGTCCTGCTGTCGATAGTCGCCATCAAGAACAGCCACATAGGTTTTCGCCACACCTCGGGTGGCAAAGAGCGACTGCATCACCCGATAGGCCTGCGAGCCGAAGGTAGCTACCATGAGTCCTGACGTATCCTGGTCAAGGCGGTGCGCCATCCTGACCTCACGTCCGGCACCATACTTCGCCGCGAGCCATTGCTCGACAGAGGGGGCGCTCCTCTTTCCGGGCACCGACAGCATCCCGCTCGGCTTCTCCACTATGCAAAACCAACGATTCTCAAATACCACCCGGGGCTCGAGAGGCTCAGCCGACAGCACAGACTCCTTGAGAGGCGGACACACTTCCAGTCCGCCAAGCATCCACTCCAACACTGGCAGACACTTGCCCCGGCACGCGGGATAGTACTCGCCATGAATCCTGACCTCGCCCCCCTTAGGGCACCCATACCAGTATTCGGCAATCTCGACAGGGCGCCAGCCTCGGACGTAGGCTTCCTGCAGGAGTTTCGGGGCACAACATTCGCCTGCTCCCGACGGGGGAACTTTCAGAGCGGTCTCGGCAAATATCTCGCTAAGACTCCGACTCTCGCCACGAGCGTTGAGCAGTCTGAAGTTGGCAAACAACCACTGCTGCAGGCGCTCCGAGTCGCTCCGTCGCCTCTCCTTCATCTCTTCGAGTCGGTCAACGGCCTCATCGAGCCGCCGCTCGTAAGGTGCGAGTGCAGCTGCTAAGGCTTTCTTCTTGCGATTGAGCTCAGCCTTCTCATACTGACTTTGACGGATCAGTTCGGCCTGTACGGCATCATTCATCGCTCCCGACTTTCGGAGCTCATCTCTACGGAGCTTCGACTCGCGACAATACTCTTTATATATATTATAGTCGGCACCCAGAGTCTCCCGCTTCTCTTCAAGGGCAGCCCTCAACACGCCGATGACCTCGCGTTCGAAACGCGCAATCTCTAAATTCTGCCGGGAGATATCGACCTCCTGAGTCTTGAAATAGCCGTCAGGCCGGAGATAGTCTAACACCGGGCCAACAAAACCGGGGAAACGAAAACCGCCATCGCCCAGCTGACCGGAGAAGGCATAGAGCGACCGACGCTCCCCCGCCTCGTCCTCGGCGATAAGCACGCCGAGCATCTTGCCCGCTTCAAGCTCGCGGCAGAAATTATCATCCTCGCGTCGATGACTTTTCCTCAGGGAATCTATCAGAGCGATGAGACTTCTAAAAGCCTCATCGCAGGCAGGCGATGGAGTGTATTGAAACGGGTTATTCATATCGAGCAATTGTCAACACAAAATTACACAATAATCCATTTATATCGGACAAAAAGAAGAGCCGCTTTTCACAAAGCAGCTCTTCTTTTTATATCTTGGTCTATACCCAAGAATAACAAACCTAACATAAAACACGATTATTATCTAAATTCATCGATTAAGCAATAAGTTGATAAAATCTAACCCTAATAATTAAGTCTTTCACTTTGAATCATGCTTTCGTCTTTAATCCCGACTTTATGATGTGAATTCATAAAACTAACGTCGTCGATTTTGACATTACAAAAATAGACTAAAAACTTCAACATTGTACCACCCAAAAAGACCAATACAAGGGCAATATAGACTATTATTCTTGGATATATATTATAATATCTTATAAATCAGCGTATAATAAATTTAAATAAATAGGCAAAATATAAACTAATTATCGATTAAAATAAGTGCTAATTTTTAAATATTTTGAATAAATAGACGATTTCTCACCAAATAATTGATTAATATCAGGATTGATGAGCATCGCGAAGGAGGTCATTGACTGTCTTGACGGGGTTGAAAGTAGAGATCGGGACTTCGACAAAAACGGTAGTCCAGTCGCTCATCGCTCCATTCCAAAGACCGGGCAACTCGAGTGCGCGAAGCGGCTTGCCATGGAGTGACTTTTCGGAGATAAACCCTGTGGATGGATCCACATATTTCGGAAGGTCGAAGGGACGACCCTCAAAGTCGTTGATGTAGCATACGAGGTCGACGGGATTGAAGTGAGTGGCACGATTCATCATCTCGACATAGCCGGCGTTGGCGCTGTCGATCTGAGTACTCTCAAGAACCTGAGGAGAGACCGTTCCGTCAGCGTTGTAGGTCAGATAGGGACCGCCGCCGGGCTCACCCTCATTGCGGACCATGCCTGCCACGCGGAGCGGACGATTGAGTTTCGATGCCAGGAAATCGGCAAGGTCGGAATCCGCCATCACTTTTACGCTATCCGGGAACTTGATCGAGAGCTTGTCGCCCATGAACGAGATGATCTCGTCGAGGGTCGAGCGGTCGTAAGAGCCGGAGCGCAGAGCAGTGTAATACTTGTAGATGGCATCATGGAGCTCGATGAGATAGCCGGCAAGCACCTTCTTATAATAGATAGTAGAATCGCGACGGGAGTCGGGTACCACATTGTCGATATTCTTGACGAAAACGACTTCTGAATCAATGTCGTTGAGGTTGCGGATCAGAGCGCCATGGCCGCCGGGACGGAACACCAGCTCTCCATCCTCACGGAAGAGAGTATTGTCGGGATTGACAGCAACGGTATCGGTCGAGGGCTTCTGCTCCGACATTGTGACGTCAAACTTGACCCCCATGCGTTTCTCAACAGCGGGGATAGCCTCGGCGAGCTTCTTCTCGAAGAGCGCGCGATGATTGCCGGAGACGGTGAAGTGGAGACGTACCACGCCATCCTTGCCGGTAGCTGACTGCGCTCCCTCGACAAGCTGCTCCTCGACAGGGGTGCGCACGCTGCCATCCGGGTAGGAGTGGAAAGAGAGCAGACCCTTGGGAAGGTTTCCATAGTTGAGGCCGTCAGGGAGGATGATAGCGGCCACAACATCCTTGGCCCTACCCTCATGAAGAAGCTGTCGGATTGATTTGCCTTTAGACTTGAGCAGCAGAGAGTCAAGCTCCTTATAGAAAGGAAGATGCTCGATGTCGGCGAGCAAGCGCGCCACGTCGCTACCCTCGACAGGCTGATCGGCATCACCATCGACGAATGCAAAGAGCGACTTGAACATACGGGAAGCGGCGCCGGAGGCAGGCACGAATTTGGCAACGCGCCCTCCGTCGGCCAGATACTCATCCCAGCGGGCGATGGCGGACTTCTCCTCGTCGGCAGAAAGGGCTGTTATGCCGTCGCCGACACGTGCTGAGTCGGCAATGCGGAGATACGGGAATCCTGTCTTGAATCGGTCGATCTGCTCAAGGAGCTGCGACTCGGTCACGCCGCGACGGGCGAGAACTTCTTTGTCATGGGGTGTCAGCATATATAATATAATGTATAAAGAATTAACTTTGATATAAATAACGAGTGCAGGGCATCATCGGTTCATGCGTTTGAGCAGGTTGTAGCTGGGGACGATGCCGAGCTCTCCGGCATGGCTGAGGTCGGCTGTGCCATTGCGGCTGTCGCCCGCCTGCAGATACTGGTAGCCACGGTTGTAATAAGCTACACCGAGGTTGGGCTCAAGCTCAATAGCGCGGGTAAATGCCTGGATCGAGCCGTCGACGTCGCCCATCTCGGCGAGGACGCATCCGCGATTGTAGTAGGCAATGGCCATACGGGGCGAGAGGGCAATGACGCGGTCAATGTCGGCCAGCACCTCATAGAGGCGCGAGCGGTAGAGGGCGTCGGCAGCATGGTAGGAATTGAGGTCGGACGACTTGCCGGCAGCCGGGGCCGACAGCTCCCCTGCCCCACGCTCAGCCTTCACATTCTTGAAGCGGGCATCAGCACGCATCAGCAGAGCGATCATGAAGTCGGGATTGAGCTCCAGTGCGCGGGTGAAGTCGGCTATCGCGGCAGGATAGTTGTAGAGCATCATATAGTCCATGCCTCGGCCGAAGAAGTCGATGGCGCGGGGCGGATGTGTGGCAATGTAGGAGTTGTAGTAGTCGACCGACTGGAAGTGGGTGGCTATCTGCTCCTCACCGACGGGACCGACATCATTGAGCACGACATAGAGCTGATGACGCAGGGCTCGGGTTGCGTTGGCACGCTCGGCCTCGCGGAGAGCATAAAGAGCCGAATGGGCCTCGGCATCGTCGTCGGCATAGAAGCTGAGTTTGAACATCGGAGCCATCGCTATCATCTGATTGCGGTCCTGGATGCGGCCGCGGATGTTGCGGTTGTTATGGTCCTCGGCGAGGGTGACATCATTGTCGATGGTCAGCAGGGAGCGGAATCGGCGGGCAACATCGTCGGCACTTCGGGTGGCGATATCCTCCGTGTCGCGCTCCTCTTCGCGAGGCTGCGAAGAGGGGATGATGGCCGTAGCGTCGCCGATTGGTGACTCGGCGCGCGACTGATTGATCTGCGTGCGGAGCGACTTGAACATGGCTACCGACTGGTCATAGTCCTTCATGGCATTAGCGCGGTCGCCCATCTCGTCATAGATGGTGAAGCGGGTGTAGCGTGCGGCAGGGAAATCCGGGAAAGCGTCGACCACGCGGGATATGTCGGCGATCGAACTGTGATAGTCCTTCTTGGCGGCATAAATCATGGCGCGGTTGTAGAGGGCGCGATAGTCGTCAGGGTCGAGCTGGAGCACCTGTGAGAAGTCGGCCAGCGCGCGGTCATTGTCTAACGTCTCCATTCGGAGGATGCCCCGGTTGAAATAGGCGACCGGATTGAGCGGATCATTGGAGATCGCCGCCTCATAGTCAGCCAGAGCACCATCAAAGTTGTCGAGCTTATAGCGGGCATAAGCGCGGTTGATGTAGAGTCCGGCTTCGTGGGGGAGGAGTCGGATAGCCGCGTCGAGGTCGGTCTCCGCGCTTTTGAAATCAGCACCCTTGTCGAGCATAATGCCGGCACGCAGTACGTAAGCGCCTGCCATATTCTTGTTGATCTCAATGGCGCGGTCGAGGTCAGCCTGAGCGGAGGCGGTGTCGCCGAGCTCGATTGAGAGCTTCGCACGACCGAGGTAGCCGTTCTCATAGCCGGGATACGACTTCAGGAGCTGGGCGTATGTATCTCTGGCGCCGTCGAAGTCCTTGACATCCTGCTGTGCCATAGCCTTGTTGTAGAGGAGTCCGCGATTTTCGGGCAGAAGCTCAAGAGCCTTGTCATAGTCGTCGATAGCTCCACGGGAGTCGCCGCGATTCTGGCGGGCTACACCGCGAACCTCAAATGCGTCGGCGATGAACGGATTGCGTTCGATAGCAGCCGTTGCATCCTCCTCGGCTCCGAGATAGTCATCGAGGTTGAGTTTGGCGATAGCGCGGAGGAAGTAGGGCATCGCCAGGTATGGCTTGGCCTGAATAGCCTGGTTGAAATACTGGATTGAGAGCAGATAGTCGTCGAAATAGAGCGCATTGCGACCGATGCGAATTACCTGTTCGGCATTAATCTGAGCCTTAGCGGGGATAGCGGCCACGCTGATGGCGATCAGCATAAGCGTGATGAGTTTTCTTGACTTCATAACTACAAAGATAGGCATCCGGAGGAAGATATGCCAACCGCGGGGCGGCGTCGGCTCACAAATAATGTTAAAAGAACTGATTTTCCGGTCTTAGAACTCCAGGTCGGGATGGTCGACGGCGAGCTCAATGTAGGGTTTCATGTAATCGTAGATGGCCGCCATGGAGTCGCTGATGGTGCACCAGGTGTCGTAGATCTCGGGGCAATAGCCATTCACGCCGCACAGGGCTATCTCTACCTGAAGGATGGTGTGGTAGAGCTCTCTGTTCAGATAGTTAAGGGCAGCCTTCGCGTTATCGCTCAGCGGACACATCGGCCCTTTCCC
>JAAVFS010000122.1 GCA_014800605.1 Bacteroidales bacterium
TGACATCACTATTAAGGAAATTACGACGCTAAGGCAAAATCCGGTTTACAAGGAGTATAATCAGGCTATTAATTTTGCTAAGTTATTGTTGAATAGATATAGCTATGACATAACTAAAATCGGAAATAAGGAGATCTCTACTCCTCCATTTTGGATTGATATGAGCAAGCTGTTCGAGCTATATATTTATAAGCGGCTCAAACAGATTTTTACGTTTAAAGGCGAGGTTGTTTATCATCACAAATCAAATAAACAAGAACTTGACTATCTCCTTAATGCAAAGGGGTGGTCTGAACCCTATGTAATAGATGCAAAGTATAAGCCGCGTTACAGTCGAGAGGCAATTACTCTCGAAGATGCCAGGCAGGTTAGCGGGTATGCAAGGCTTTCTTCTATTTATAGGAGGTTCGAACTTAACGAGAACATGGCTCCTCCGATCAAATGTCTTATAATATATCCTGATCAAGATGCGGATGAGGTCTTCAACTTTACCGGATTATCGGAACCTACATTTGATACTTTTAGGGAGTATGTCAGAATATATAAGATGGGAATCAGGTTGCCGGTAATTGAACTGAAGGATTCGTGTTGAGAGAATATGTGAAGAGCTGCGGCGGGGAGACCGGCGCAGCTCTTGGTGTATATTGATAGGGGATGTGTGCGATCAGGCGGGGAGGATGGGGGCTGATGCTGCGGGAGTTGCATCGAGGTATTTGGCTTCCCAGCCGAGAGCTGATGCGCCGAGGATGGCGGCATCGGCTTCTTTGAGCTCTGACAGGAGGATCTTGACTTTGCCTTTCCAGATGGAGAGCATGTTTTTCTCCATGGCGTTGCGTACGGGCTTGAGGATCAGGTCGCCGGCTTTGGCGAGTCCGCCGAAGAGCACGAATGCTTCGGGTGCGGAGAATACGGTGAAGTCTGCGAGGGCCTCGCCGAGGATTTCGCCTGTGTATTCGAAGATCTCTTTTGCGATGGGGTCGCCGGCGATGGCTGCGTCGTAGACGTCTTTAGATGTGATCTCGTCGACGGGGATGTTGCGCAGGAGTGAGGGCTCGTGGCGGATTTCGAGGAATTCGCGGGCTGTGCGTGCTACGCCTGTTGCTGAGCAATAGGTCTCGAGGCAGCCTGTGCGTCCGCATCCGCAGAGTCGGCCGTTGTTGCGTTTGGAGATGACGTGGCCGAGTTCGCCTGCGAAGCCGTCATGGCCGTAGACGAGCTGTCCGTTGATGACGATGCCTGAGCCTACGCCTGTACCGAGGGTGATCATGATGAAGTCTTTGAGGCCGCGGGCTACTCCGTAGGTCATTTCGCCGATGGCTGCTGCGTTGGCGTCGTTGGTGACGGCTACGGGGATACCGAATTTGTCGCTGACGAGTTTTGCCAGGGGTATGGGGGTGGGCCAGGGGAGGTTGACGCCGTCTTCGATCATGCCGGTGAAGAAGTTGCCGTTGGGGGCTCCGATGCCGATTCCGTGTATTTTGTCGACGGTGGAGGTGGCTTCCATCAGTTTCTTGAGTTCGTGATGAAGCTCATTGATGTAGTCGTTGATGTTGCTGTGTTTGCGGGTCTTGATTGAGTTGCTTGCAAGGACTTGTCCACGTGCGTCGACGATGCCGAATACGGTGTTAGTACCGCCTATGTCGATGCCTACTACATAAGGTTTGCTCATGATAAGTTGAGTTTTAAAGTAAGATGATATAATGTTTATTGTTGTCTGTGTTCAGGTTAAGCTTTGACGCCTTTTGCGCCTTTGACTCCTTTGGTGCCTTTGCCGAGGGCGAAGATGTTGGCGTCATAGGTCTGTGTCTTCTGGGCGAGCTCGCGGCGGCGCTTGAGGGCGAGGGTTACGAGGCGGTCCATCAGCTGCGGGAATGTTATTCCGGTAGCTTCCCAGAGGTAGAAGGAGAGTGAGCCGGGGATGGTATTGATCTCGTTGACGTAGATCTCATTGGTGTCGCGATCGACGATGACGTCGACGCGGCTTACGCCATGGCAGGAGAGCACGCGGAATGTCTCGGCAGCGAGGTGCTGGATGCGTTCGGTCATCTCGGTGGGGAGTTCGGCCGGGATGCGTTTCTGTGATGCCTGCATGCCCTTGGCGCCTTTGGAGCCGCCCATGTATTTGTCTTCGTAGGTGAGGAATTCGCCTGTCTTGATGGGCTCTTCGAGTACGGAGGCGGCGTATTCGTCGCTGTCACCGAGTACTGAGCAGTTGATTTCCTGAAGATTGCGTACGAGGTGCTCGACGATGATGCGGGTCGAGTATCGGCGTGCGTCGTTGACGCGTTCGATGAGCTGTTCGCGATCGGCGGCGGCTCCGATGCCTACGCTTGAGCCGAGGTTGGCGGGCTTGACGATGACGGGATAGTGGAGTGATGACTCGATTTTTTCGATGATGGAATCGCGTTTTGCCTGCCACTCTTTGTCGGTAAACCAGGTGTAGTCTACGACGGGGATGCCGGCGCTCTGGAGTATCATCTTCATTGTGATCTTGTCCATACCGTTGGCTGAGGCGAGGGTGTTGCATCCGGCGTAGGGGATGCCGATTGTCTCAAGGACGCCCTCAAATGTGCCGTCTTCGCCGTTTGAGCCGTGGAGCACGGGGATGACGACGTGGAGGTTGGTCAGTATGTCGGAGCCGAGGAATGGTTTTTTGGAGAGGTAGAGGTTGAAGTTGCCTGTCTCGGGACGCATATAGACCTGCCGGCAGCGTTTGATCAAGCCGGGGATGTCGCGGTAGTTGCTGACGTCGAAGAGGGCGTCGCCGGTATACCATTTGCCGTCTTTGGCTATATAGATCGGGGTGACGTCATATTTCTGACGGTCAATGGCGTGCATGGCCTGAGATGCTGATATGACGGAAATCTCATGCTCTGTAGAGCGTCCGCCGAAAAATACGCCTATGTTGGTTTTCATTTTGCTGTATTATAATATGTATGTTTTGAACGATATTATTTGAATGTGTCGGGGAGGTCGTTTTCGTAGATGACGGTGTCGCCGGCGGCTGCGAATGACATCAGCAGCTGCTGTGCCTGGGTGAAGGTGTCGACGGTGTGAACGTTCTCCCGGGGCATGGTGCCGTCGGATGCTATTCCGGCTGTCAGGGCTTCGCGATTGTATTCGCCGACAATGATGGCTATGTCGGCTGAGCGGGAGATGTGACCGCCGAGGTCGCGGTTGAGTTCAGCCTGACGCTGACCGAGTTCGATCATGCCGGGAGTGATGACGATGCGACGGCCTCCGGTAAACTGCGAAAGCACTTCCATTGCCATGCGCGAGCCGTGGGGGTTGGAGTTGAAGGCATCGTCGATGATGGTCAGTCCGCCGGCTGTGCGACGTATCGACAGACGATGCTCGACGGGCTCTATGTTTTCTACCGCGTATCTGATTTTGTCGGCCGGGACTCCGATATAAACGGCCACGGCCACGGCTGCCGTAAGGTTGGAGATGTTGCACTCGCCGAGCAGTCGGGTGGTCAGGTCGATCGAGAAGTCATCGGGGCCGACGATGGTGAATGTTGTTCCGGCCGGGGTGTATGCTATGTCTGTGGCGCGGTATTGTGCGGTCAGGTCATCTGGACGGGCGGTGTAGCGTATGACGGGTACATTGTCGACCTGGCGTGAGGCTATCATGGGGAAGTCGTCGTTGATGACGGCGAGGCCATCGGATGGAAGCGAGTCGACGAGCTCGAACTTGGTGCGCTGCACATTCTCGATCGACTTGAAGGATTCAAGGTGCTGCTCGCCGACGGCTGTGACAATGCCGATCGAGGGGTGTACGAGGTCGCAGATCTCGCGGATGTCGCCGAGCTGTTTGGCGCCCATCTCGACGATGAATATCTCGTTGTAGGGCTGGAGGTATTCGCGGATGGTGCGTATCACACCAAGGGTCGTGTTGTAGGAGCCGGGGGTCATCAGCGTGTCGAAGTGGCTTGACAGGATGGCGTGCAGGTAGTGCTTGGTCGAGGTCTTGCCGTAGGATCCGGTGATACCGATGATGCGGAGGTCGGGCATGGAGGCGAGTATGTCGCGGGCCTCATTGTAGTATTTGCGGTTGATGCGGGCTTCGACCGGGCGGAGCAGCAGGTTGGCTCCCAGCAGGATGAATGGTGAGGCTACCACCTCAAGGAGCACCATTGCGCAGAGATATTGCAGGCTGTAGGTCAGCAGCCACGTACCGGCAGCCAGCAGATAGCTGATAGCGAGCATCGTGATGAAGATGCGGCGGGCGCGGGCTGTCATGACGAGCGGCTTCTTGTAGCGGCGGCGCAGCAGTGAGATCATGCACCCGACGATGATGATGGCGGCGGGGATTGCGCATACGCGGAACGGGATCTTGTAGATGAGGATGAGGAAGAGCGCTATGCAGCCGAGTATGCGGGGAAAGGTCGTGCTCTCGTTTGAAGTGGTGAACCATCTGGCATAGCGTTCGTTGCGGTATGAGTTCTGCTGAAGCATCATCAGGTCGCGCCTATAGACGGGGATCATGTAGGCGAGGGTGATGATGAGGAGCGTGAGTCCGGTTATTAGCTGGATGTCGTGGGGAGTCATTGTACGGGAGTTTTGTCTATGAAGCTTGAAAGGACCCTGTCAAACGGACCCGGTGCATCGAGGAAGCAGTAGTGGCCGCATCGGGGGAAGGCTACCAGGCCGGTGTCGGGTATCAGGCTGTCCATTATCTTGGCGTCGGAGAGTGGAGTGGCTGTGTCATTCTCGCCCCAGAGCAGGAGGGTCGGGCAGCTGATGGCGGGCATGACGTGTCGGAGGTCTTCATTGACTACGCGCGAAAGCACTCTTCTCATCATCGGCGATGCCTGAGCATAGTCGGCCGAGCCTTTGCGGGCGCGCATGGCGTCGATCCGTTTCTGTCCGCGCTCCTTGCCGAGCAGGGTCAATGCCAGCCATTTGGCTGTCTTGAATTTGTAGACGCGGTAGTAGTAACAGAGGTGGCGGCGGGGCTTGACGCCAGCGGAGTCGACGAGCACAAGGCGGTCGACATTGTTGCGCGAGGCATACATTATGCCGACGCGGCCGCCGAATGAGTGGCCTATCAGGATCGGGTCGGTGACCCCCTCGACTTCGACAAGTCGCTCTATCATCTGAGTGTACTGCTCGACGCCCCATGCTGAGCCGTCCGAGAGCTCAGGGGGGTCGGGCGACTGGCCGTGGCCGGGAAAGTCGACAGTCAGCACGCGATGATGGCGTGTGGCGATATCGGTTATGGATTTTATGGTCTGGCGGTTGCACCCCCAGCCGTGCATGACTATGACCACGGGACCCGTACCGAGGTCGGTATAGGCCATTGTAGCTCCATTATGTGTCAGTTGCTTTTCCATATCCGGTTTCATAAAACAAAAGTAGCTAAAAAAGTGCATATCCCCGCATATAAGGGGAATAAAATTTGTGATAAGCTGAGGATGCCGATTCTGACAGATGAATTTTTCAACTAAAAAATACGTTGAAAAATTTGGTAGAGTAAATTATTTAGCTGATATTTGCGTCGTGAACTAATTAATTAGTTTTTGAAAATGGCTAAAAAAGGAAGACTTAAGATGTATATGTCGACCCGCGAGGAGGAGGTCATGCAGCTCCTGTGGGATCGAGGCCCGTCGCTCGTCAAGGAGCTCGTGGAGCAGTATCCGGATCCGAAGCCCCATGTCAACACAGTGTCGACTGTCGTCAGAGGGCTGGAAGAGAAGGGGTTTGTGGGTCATGAGCCCGCCGGACACTCGTTTCGCTACTTTGCGCTAAAGTCACGTGAGGAGTGTGGGCGCCGATCATTCTCGCAGCTCGTCAAGGGGTATTTCAATAATAATTATCTTGGCGCGGTCTCAACGCTGGTCGAGGAGGAAAAGATTACTGTCGAGGAACTTAAGGGCTTGATTGCTATGATAGAGGGAAAGGGGGCCGCTGATGGGAGCGCTGATTAGTTATACGATAGAGAGTGGCATTGTCCTGCTGGCGTGCTACCTTATTTATAAATGGCTCTTGTCCGATCGCAATGAGCCGTCATTCAACCGATTGGTGATCCTGGGCAGCTATCTCCTGGCGGCCATACTCCCGGCTATATGGAGTCATTTACCCGCACTCCCCTCGTCGGCTTCTGCTGATATTAAGGTTGGCAAAGCGGAGTTTACGGCCCTGACCGACAATCTCACGGTGGGTGATACCGGCCGATGGGTCTTAGTGGCTCTTTGCGTGATATATGCTGCGGGAGTGGTCGTAGTCGGGCTGTCGACGTTGGTGTCATGGGTACGTATCTCAAGAATCTTGAGGCGCGGAGAGAGTCGGCTGATCGACGGTTTCGAAGTGTCGATCATCGACGATAGCCGCATTCAGGCCATGAGCCGGATGGACAGAGTGCTGATCAGCCGCACTGACTTTCAGAGCGATATCTCAGGCTACATACTCTGCCACGAGGGCGCACACATCCGCCTGCGTCACAGCTATGACTTGCTGGTTGCCCGCCTGTTTGAGGTGCTGATGTGGTATAATCCGGCCGCGTGGCTGATGGCGTCGGAGCTGCGCGCCGTCCATGAGTATCAGGCCGATGAAGCTGTCATAGCCTCCGGAGCTGATCCGCGTTCATATCAACTAATGCTTGTAAAAAAGGTTGTCGGCCGGAATTTCGAGGCCATGGCCAACAACCTGAATCATAGTAAACTTAAAAAACGTATCACCATGATGCAAAAATCAAAATCGAGCAAGGCGAGCCGGTTGCTTGCCTTTGCAATGGTGCCGGGACTGCTGGTAGCCATGTCTGTAACACGTATTCCTGCTGTAGCCGGCGGACTGAGTGCTATGTCAAGGGCTCTGACAGAGCTCCATTCCGACACCAAAGTTAGTGAAAAATCTGGAGAAACCACTGCGGACGATCCTGAAAATTCTCAGTCGGGAGCCGGGGAGCGTAAGGTGTTTCACGAAAGTGAGCAGTTGCCTCAGTATCCAGGTGGCGAGCGAGCTCTCTTGGATGACCTCTCGGCTAATCTCGTCTATCCTAAAGATGCGCCCGGAGATGGTAAAGACCTGCATCGCGTTGTATTGCGATTTATTGTCGATACCGACGGGTCGGTCGTTTCACCGGAGATTGTCAAAAGCGCCGGTGAGGCTTACGATAAAGCGGCTCTTGAGGCTGTTAAGAAGCTGAAAAAGTTTGCGCCCGGTATGAACTACGGTCAGCCGGTAGCTGTCTCCTATGTGCTTCCCGTAAATTTCCGAACCAAGAAGTAATCGCATTACTTAATATTGATTGTGGGCCGCGTCGCTTTCGGGTGTCGCGGCCTTATTGCTGTCGAAGGGCGAACGAATGAAGAGCTCCGGACGTTTGATTTTTATAAGAAATGTATAGCAATATGATAAGAAAACTTTCCGATTGGTTTCGCCACTTCTTTCATGTGGTGTCAAATGTCCGTCCGTTGGCCTGGATCGGACTATATGTGCTGTTGGTGCCAGTCTTCGCTATAATTTACAATCTCTTGCCTGACGGCCAGTTTAGAATACCTGACGGCGGTACTACCGACTTCGGGTCATGGCTCTACTACAGCATCGTGACCATCACGACCCTCGGCTTCGGCGATTACACTCCGATGGGTGGCGGAGCTCAGGCTGTCACGGCGGTCGAGGTCATGTGCGGATTGCTCTTCCTCGGGTTCTTCCTCAATGCCGTCGGCTCGATGAAGTCGGAGATAGATGTCCGCTCGGAGGTAGAGCGTCAGCGACTCCTCCATGAGGCTGCTGAGCGTAGCAAACTCGAGGGGATGATTCCGTCTGTGATCAGTATACTGAATCAGTTTACATCGGCCGTAGATCTATATAAGAAGCAGTCGACAGAGACCGGGCGCCGCGGCTTGGTCAAAAAGGGGGCGCGAGTGAGCCTCTGCCTTGACGGCTTGCAGAACAGAGTAGACCTCAGTCAGTGGCCGGGACTCGTAGAGGGATGTTTTACCTTTGTGGCAGACTATCAGCTCTATATCTCGGGTGATGATGACGTGGCAGACGATACTGAGCGTGAGAGCACGTCAGATTTTGTCGACATCGCCTATCGTACTGCCCTCAATATCGAGACCACCCTTACCTCTATCTCCACGCATCCCCAAGGATAATAGAAGACACCCCAAAAGTCCATAAGGAAACTTTTGGGGTGTCATCATTATTTATAGATTACACTGGAATTCAGACTTTGGGCTCCCAGCCGGGCTCGTAGGTGCGACTGAACAGCTTTGTAGCTTCCGGATCGCCCAGGATGCGGCCCGTCAAGGGGTCTACGTTGAGCGAGCGGCCTACACGCTGAGAGATGTTGCCGAGCTGAACGAGCTGAGTGGAGATGCATGCATCGACAAGGCCGGAATTGAGTTTGGCGCCTTTGCGGATGCCGTCAAACCAGTTTTTGAAGTGGATGGTGTCGAGGTCTTCACAGGGGTTGAGCAGGTTACCTTCCTGGAATCCGAGCTCGCTCTTTACATCCTTGATAGTGTTGCCCTTAAGGTCGACGATGCGATATTCGTCGCCGCCGGTGATGAAGATAGTGCCTTTGTCGCCATAGAATGCTGTGCCTACGCCGGAGCCGTCGACGGGGGTGCTGTTGCATGAGCGACCCTCCCATGAGCATGTGGCTTTGTCGCCAAATTGAAAGGTCATCATCTGTGTGTCGGGGGTCTGCCAGTCGTCGTCGGTATGATTATAGCGGCCGCCTACAGAGCTGACGAGTGTCGGATAGTCGACGTCGAGACCCCAGCGGAGGATGTCGACGAAGTGGGTGCCGTTGTTGAGCGCTTCGCCTGTGCCCCAGTGCCAGAACCAGTGCCAGTTGTAGTGCAGATAGTTGTCTTTGAAGTCGGCGACACGGGGTGCGGGGCCTTGCCACAGATCCCAGTCGAGATGGTCGGGTACGGGGACTGCTTTGCCGTTTCCGATCGACGGGCGATTGTTGACATACCACGACTTGGCGTAGTGTACGGGGCCGATTGAACCGCCTTTGATCTCCTCGATGGCGCGAATCACGTTGGGCCATGAGCGACGCTGGTTGCCGACCTGAACTACAGTGCCGTATTTTGCGGCTGCGCGCATCAGCATGTCGTTTTCGGCAGGATTGTGTGATGTCGGTTTCTCAAGATAGACATGTTTGCCGGCCTGCATTGCCATGATGGCGGCAGGGGCGTGCCAGTGGTCGGGAAGTGCGATGACTACGGCATCAACCTCGGGAGATTCGAGCACCTTACGGAGGTCTTTCTCACCCTTGGGGGCTGTTCCGGTCAGGTTTTTGATGTCGGCCTGGCAGCGCTCGAGTGCGTGAGAGTCGACGTCACAAAGATAGGTCACATCGCAACCGGGCATACGTGCGAAACCCTGGGCAAGAGCACGGCCGCGAGAGTTGACGCCCAGGACGGCTACACGGATGCGGTCGTTGGCGCCGATTACTCGATTATTTGATTTGGCGGAAGCTGTCAGTCCGCCGGGGACGATTGACGATACGGTAAGGGTCGCTGCTGTAGCGAAGGCCTTACGAAGAAAATCTCTACGTGATGACATGGTATGATTGATTTATAGATTTATTTATGTGGTTTGCGCATCTTGCTCCATGCGAGCTTCACACCGTGGAAGATCAGCCGCAGGATCAAGATGTAGATATAAAGGGCAATGGTGATTACCACCACGAATCCCAGTTGCGAGAATAGCTCGACAGCAGGTCGGTGGAAATGAATGACGGCATATATGTTGGCTCCGAGTGCAGTCAGAAGGCAGGCGGCGAGATATCCGGATTCGCGCGCGAGGATTGCCGGAGAAAGTGTTATCGGTTTCATCAGAATTTCATGTAGGGGATTTTGTATTCTTCCGGGAAGTCGATGGTAGAGCTGGTCTCCATCGCCAGATTGCCCAACAGGCAGAGGGTAGTGGCGCAGTAGGCTTCCTCAACGATGTTTTCGGCGCGTTCGCCGGTGATGCAAGCCTGGCAGAATGCGGAGAGTATCTCCTCGGAACCGTCGTGATCCACGCCCACAGTGCTCTGTCCGTGATTGACATAGGTCGGTCCGGAGAGTATGTCATGGGGTATGTAGCTGTCGGCGGTCTCGGAGCGCCATGACGGGCCGGCTGCGGGGATCACGGCAAAGATGTCGTCCTTGACCGATTTGAGCAGCTGCTTGATGCCGGAGCGGGAGTCGTCGTCTTCGAGATAATAGAATCCCGTGGCGAGGTTCATGGTGCCCTTTGAGCCGAGAATCTGATCCTCCATACCGTTAAACTTGTTGGATATCAGGGTTTCGTAGCTGATTGTGCGGCCGTCGGAGAATTTGTAGATGACATTGCAGGTATCGTAGACTTCGCGCTCGTCGTCGGTCCAATGGATCAGGTCGCCTGTTCCGAGGATTTTCGAGGGCATCTTGCCTGCAACCCATGTGCAGACTTCAAGCTGATGGCTGGCCAACTCGGTCATAAGGCCGCCGGATGTCTCCTTGTAGAGACGCCAGTTGATGAGGCGTTCGTATTCGGGGTCGGGGCAGTCGCGTCGCCAGTCGGCGTTGCGAAACCAGTAGCAACGCATGCCGACAACGTCGCCTATCAGGCCGTCCCTGATCATGGCTACACCCTGCACATATTTCGGGTCGAACATGCGCTGCATGCAGTAGTAGAGTACATTGTCACTTTCGAGATACTTGTCATAGACAGCCTTACACTGGTCGAGGGTCAGGGCCATCGCCTTCTCGCAAAATACATGCTTGCCGGCGTCGAGTGCATCAAGGGTGATCGGGGCGTGCGAGCCTAAGGGGGTGGCGATGATCACGCCGTCGATATCGGGATCATTCAGCACGTCATGGTAGTCTGTATACAGCCTTGCCTCGGGGAAGAGCTCTGAGGCTTCTTTCAGATGAGGCTCATAGATGTCGCAGAGGGCTACGACCTCGGCGTGGGGTATGTTCTTGAGGTTGTGGAGGTGGTACTGACCGCGCGAGCCTGTGCCGATGAGGGCGATGCGGGCTCGGCGTGTCTCTCCGTCCCACTCGGCCTGTTTCTCAGCAGTCAGCGACGACAGCCATGGGGCCACTGAGACCACTCCGGCTGTTCCGGCCAGGACTCCAAGCCCTTTGAGGAATGAGCGGCGGCTCTCAGAGAGTAACTGTGACTTGCTTTGTGTGGATATATTGTTGTCCATTAATTGAATACGTATTCTTCTTTGATGTCAAAATTGTCGGTGATCGCAGCTCGCATAGCGCTGTCGGCTACCAGCCACGCTGTCGAGAGTGCCTCGGCTTCAGTGGCTGAATCGACTACAACTGCGCTGAGTCGCCGCCCGGTGACGGCGTAGCCTGTTGACGGGTCGATGATGTGTCCGCGCAGGGCTGATGAGTTGCCGGAGGTAGATATGGATGTATCGGCGAGGTCGATGCATCGCAGGGTGTGTCCGCTGAACGGATCGGCGATGCTGACTCTCCAGGCGTCGCCTGCGGGATGCGTCCCGATAGCTGCGATGGAGCTTCCTCCGAAGCTGACGAAGGCGCGTTCTGTCCCGGCTTGGCGCATGATGCGGGTCATCTCGTCGACGGCTATCCCTTTGCCGATGCCTCCCATGTCGATCTTCAGCCCCTGCCGGGGGATAAGAAGATCGCCGCTATCGCTGTAGGCGAATTGCGAGCCTTGGCCGAGCGTGATGTCAAATCGGCCGTAGGTGCGGCGGCACATATCAGCCGAGAGGTCGAGGAGGGAGCGATAGCGGTCACTGATCGAGATCATGCTTAACGGCTCGGCGCTGTTAATGCCAGATGTCTCGCTCTTAGGGTTATAGCGTGAGATGATCGTCTCGAGAGCGAGAGTCGCGTTCAGGCAGTCTGTGGAGATTGAGGAGGCGGTAGCTTCGTCGTGACCGATGATTACGATATCGAGACGTGTGCCCATGATGTTGACGGCCGATGTATGGTGCATTCGGCTTTCAGCATGGTATTCGGTGTCGTAGGTCAATCTGTTCACGGTGTTGGCTGCGGGGTTATTTGCTGTGTGCGCGGTCGACGGCTTCGGTGGTGAGTCGGTATTTGGCCAGTGTGTTGGCGGCGTCCCACTGCGGCATCGGTTCGCCATCGAGGCTGCGGAGGAATGAGTCGGTGACGCGGTTGAAGTGCTCCTCATGGCCAGAGCGTACGGAGTCGGGGATGATGATGCGGATAAACTCGTCTTCGGCTGATGTCATCTCATCATCTTTGTAGATGAAGATATCCTTTGAGTATCCGGTGTTTTTGTCCTGAAGGATGTGGAGCTGGCCGTCGGTATAGCGATAGATAGCGCTGAAGGTATCGCCGGCTCCTACAGGGGCTTCAAAGTCCCATCGCACGTTGAGGCTGACAAGTATGTCTTTTATGCGGGCGAGGATGTTGCCATTGGCATACACGCTGATCGGCTCGCTGATAGTGGCTCCTGTCGAGCGGAAATACTCTTCGGGAGTGATTATGGTCGGAGTGTGGGTGGCGTCAATGACCTCAATGTCTTTCTGCCAGTCTATGGTCTCGTTGGGAAAACACTGCCACATGATCAGGTCGATCAGGTGGGTGGTGACATCGGCGATACCTTCTCCCTGCTGCTCGACGTCGTAGTACCACTCCGGGCGCTTCAGTGGCGAGCCGGATACCTCCTTGAAGAAGTGGTGGACGCTGGTCATCTCCACAGTCGGGATCACGGAGTCGCAGAGCGGGGTACCGATATAGCCGGAATTGAGCATCTGGCGAGCAAAGATGTTGAGCGTATCGTAGCGTTCGGTCATCAGCTCGCGGATGACGAGTCCTTTTTCATCGGCAAGGCGGTAGGCTTCGACGAGCTTCTCGAATCCTGCGGCATCGATGGCCATAGGCTTGTCGGCAAGGACATTTTTGCCGGCGCGGATGGCCTCGAGTATGTAGTCGGTCTTGTTGCGGTTATTGCCTGCGAGGACTACGATATCGGCCACGCTGTCAGCCATAAATGCCTGGAGAAAGTCGGGCGAGATGCAGCTGTCGACGGTCCAGGAGGTCGGGTTGTCGGAGCGGCTGTTGTAGCTGTCGATAAAGCCGAGATACTGACGGACTTCGGGTCCCTCGGGGGCGTAGAGATGTATGGTGTCGGCGAGGGCGCTGACGGGCGACTTTGTCACGAGAGCGGCGTGGAAGTGACCTGGGTCGACTACTGCGAGCACGTGTGCAGTCGGCTGGGTAGCGGCGGTTTTGTCGGTAGTGCTGCAGGCTGTCGCAGCGGCTATCGCTATAAGTGACAATGCGGTATGGATGGCTTTCATTTGGTCTTGTGAGCTTCTTTGATGAGTTTGTCGGCTTCCTCGCGTCCGGCTTCCATTGCCTCTTTGAGGGTGACGATACGTCCGCCTTCGTCGCGGCTCATGTTGGAAGCCTTCATGAATGCGAATATTTCGAGGGTCTCCTGAGGTGAGACGGGCGCTTTTCCGGTCTTCAGATAGTCGAGGATCTGGTCGAGGAGGACCTTGTAGCCGGCATATCCTCCGGCTTCTACAGCTCCGTCGGGAGTGAATGCTGTGCCACCATAGATGGCGGGGCCTTCGGTGATTCCGCGGAAGGTGCCGATGCGACCGTCGCTCCAGCGACCTACCACTACGTCGGCAACGCCGGGCGATGATATGCGATTGACCTCGACGCAGCCGGGACCCATCAGGGTGTAAAGGGTCTCGATACCGTGGATGCCGTAGAATCCGAAGTCGGGGTGAGTAGGCTCGACTTTATGGGGTGAGTAGCAGTCAGCTCCGAGTATGGGGCCGAATTTCCCTTCGCGAAGCTCTACGTTGCGGGGCGAGAAGCGAAGAGCAGATGATGAGAAGAGGGGGGCGCCATACTCCTCAGCAAGTTCGCAGATGGCTATAGCCTGACCGATAGTGGCACCAAGGGGTTTGTCGATGTAGACGGGCTTGCCTGAGCGGAACACTTCCTCGGCCTGCTCGAAATGAAGGCGGCCGTCGTTGGTCTCGAGCAGCACGCAGTCGACCATGTCAAGCAGTTCGGCGATGGATTCGGTGATGGTCACACCATGTTTTTTTACTTCTTCGATGTAGCCCGGGATTCGGTTGTAGCTTGACTCGATGGTCTTTGAGCCGTAGGGATAGGCTGCTACGATTTCAAATTGCTTTACGTATGGGTCGTCGCTTTCCTTGTCGTTGAGCAGCTCGGTGAATGCTGTGGAGTGGGAGGTGTCAAGACCGATGATACCGATTTTTATTTCGTCAGCGGCGGATGCCATGAGCGCTCCGGCGGTCGCGCAGAGTATGGTAAATATTTTTTTCATGGTACGGAGAGTATGTAGTATGATTGACTTTACTGAAAATGTGTTAAATTTTTAACATCATATCTGCAAATATAGCGATTTTAGCCGTCACTACCAATAGATGACGGCTTAACGTGGTTAAACTATGTTAAAATTAAGGTCGCTTGAGTGGTAGCTGCTCCTCATTAATGATCGGATGAGGGAGCTGCACCGGGTTGAGTGGAGTCGGTATTGACCTGCAGGCGGACCGACTCTTCATGGATAAGGCTGAAGAGGCTGCTGATGAAGTCGCCCGGGATGCCGATCTCTTTGCCTAAGTTGATGCGGCTCTGAAGCATGTCAGCATAGCGCTCGGTCTGGATAATGGGTATGTTGTTGTCCTTTTTATATTGTCCAATCCGGCGGGAGATCTCCATTCTTTTAGCCAGCAATTCGAGCATTTCGGTATCGAGTGCGTCGATTTGCTGGCGGAGAAACTGTATCTCGGATGTCTTTGAGAATGAGCCGTCGCGATGGCATATTCCGTCGAGGATTTCCTTGAGTTGGGCGGGTGTCACCTGCTGGGCGGCATCGCTTAGCGCGCGATCAGGATCGCAATGGCTCTCGATGATGAGTCCGTCAAAACCAATGTCTAGGGCTTGCTGAGAGAGAGGGGCTATCAGGTCGCGACGGCCGCCGATATGGCTGGGGTCGGCCAGGAGTGGAAGGGTAGGGTAGCGGCGACGCAGTTCAAATGGGATGTGCCACTGCGGGATGTTGCGATATGTGTGATGGCCGTATGCGCTGAATCCTCGGTGGATGGCTCCAAGGCGACGTGTTCCGGCTGTGTATAGGCGCTGGAGCGCTCCTATCCATAGCTCGATGTCGGGGTTGACGGGGTTTTTGACGAGGACGGGGATGTCGCGGCCGGTGCGTGAGATGGCGTCGGCGATCTCCTGAACTGCAAAGGGGTTGGCTGATGTGCGGGCGCCGATCCAGAGGAGGTCGACTTCGGCGGCGACGGCTGCTGCGACATGGGCCGGAGTGGCGACTTCGGTCGCGGTCAAGATTCCGGTAGCTTCTTTCGCCTCGGCGAGCCACTCGAGTGCAATCTCTCCGGCACCTTCGAAGCTTCCGGGCTTGGTGCGCGGTTTCCAAACTCCGGCACGGACTATGCGGACGCCGATGTCGCTCAGGCTTTTAGCTGTATCTAATAGCTGCGTGCGCGACTCTGCGCTACATGGTCCGGCGATGATGATGGGGGCTTTCAGTAGCGTGGGGTCATCGAAGAGCGGCTTGAGGGTGTCCATTGACGGGGATTAGAACATATAGGCTACGCGGACCTGCCATGAGCGGTTACGGCCTACGAAGTCGAGGAGCTGCGTTGCTTTGATGGCATAGGTCATGCCCCAGGTGTAGGAGCCTTGTATCTGCCAGCGGCGTTTGATCTCGAAGCCGAGGCCGCACTGTATGCCGAGGTCGGCTCCGGCATATTCGAATGTGGGAACTTTGTTGTGGGCCAGGAGGAAGCCGAATGTCGGTCCGGCAAAGACGTAGGGCGCGATGTAGTCTTCCAAGCCTGACATACGTGTCCACTTGAAGCGCAGGTTGACAGGAATTTCGAGGTAGTGGAGGTAGGAGCGTGTACGCCCGATGTTAGCGCCCGACCAGATCTCACGCTGACCAAGGTCGAGTGTGGCGCCTTTCTGAGCGTAGAGGGCGGCGAAGTCGATGCCGAAGCCTATGCCTGGAAACATCATTTCGCCCTGGACACCGGCCTGATATGCGAGGCTCTGGTCGACGGTGAAGAGGTCCTGGCTAAACTTGAGTGTGGTCAGGTCTATGCCGACTGTCGGTCCGTAGCGGAATTGTGCTGATGCCGTGTAGCTGCACGCGATGCCGAGGATGGCTATGATGGTGAGGAGGAGTTTTTTCATGGGTTTATTTTTTTAGGATGTCAATAGCTTCTTCCGGTGAAACGAGGGTCTGCTCGCCGGTCGACATATTTTTAAGTGTGAGTTTGTTTTGAGAGAGCTCTGTCTCGCCGATGATAGCTACGTAGGGGATCTTGTGGTCGTCGGCCCATCCCATCTGCTTCTTCATTTTGGTATTGTCGGGATAGATCTCGGCTGAGATGCCGGCCTGGCGCATCTGCTTGATGACTTTCATTGCCATAGCTGCTTCGGGAGTGCCGAGGTTGGCAAACATGATGGTGGTCGGACGTGCGCTTTCTTCGGGGAAGAGTTCGAGGGCTGTCAGCACATCGTAGATGCGGTCGGCGCCGAATGAGATGCCTACGCCTGAGATGCCTGGCATGCCGAAGACTCCTGTCAGATTGTCGTAGCGGCCGCCGCCGGTGATGGAGCCGATGGCTACATCGAGAGCTTTGACCTCGATGATGGTACCGGTATAGTAGTTGAGGCCGCGTGCGAGCGAGAAGTCAAGGTCGAGTTCGGCGTTAAGGCCGAGAGCGAGGGTTGCTGCGGTGACTTCGCGGAGCTCTTTGACGCCGAGGAGGCCTGTGGGGCTGTCGGCGAGGAGGCTCTCGATGGTGTCAAGGCGCTCGTCGATAGAACCGGAGATTGACAGGATGGGCTGCAGGCGCTCTACGGCTTCTGGGGTCAGGCCACGCTCGATCAGCTCGGCGTTGACCTGCTCGATGCCGATTTTGTCGAGCTTGTCGATGGCTACGGTGATGTCGATTATCTTGTCGGCGGCTCCGAGTGTCTCGGCGATGCCGGCAAGGACTTTGCGGTTGTTGAGCTTGATGGCGATGCGGATACCGAAGCGGGTGAAGACCTCGTCGATGAGCTGGAGTAGCTCGATCTCGTTGGCGAGTGAGTCGGAGCCAACTATGTCAGCGTCACACTGATAGAACTCGCGATAGCGGCCTTTCTGCGGACGGTCGGCGCGCCATACGGGCTGGATCTGGAAGCGCTTGAAGGGGAACTGGAGCTCTGCGCGATGCTGCACGACATAGCGGGCGAAGGGCACAGTCAGGTCGTAGCGGAGGCCTTTCTCGCAGATCTGCGAGGCTACGCGCGCGGTCTCGCCGGTAGCGATCAGCTCGTGGTCGGCCTTGGCGAGGAAATCGCCGGAGTTGAGTATTTTAAAGAGGAGTTTGTCTCCCTCGTCGCCATACTTGCCCATCAGAGTGGAGAGGTTTTCCATAGCCGGAGTCTCGATGGGGCGGAATCCGTAGAGGCGGAATACATCGCGTATGGTGTCAAAGATATAGTTGCGGCGCGCTGTCTCTAAGGGTGAGAAGTCGCGTGTTCCTTTGGGGATGGAGGGTTTCTGTGCCATTCGTTATCTTGTGTCTTTTGTGTGGATCCGGAGGGTTTTTACTCCGGTATCATCTGCAAAAATACAAAATATTGGTGATACGGCAAATATCTATTTTGAGTTACCGAAAAATCGTGTCGGCAGAAAAACGGAATCCCGCCCTGCTGAGACTTAGTCAGCGGAGCGGGATCGGTACGTCGGTGATCCGGCTGGATCAGTATGCGATGGTCACGTCAGCGACAGTCGGCATGTGGTAGCTGGCAGCTGTCGGGCGAACGTATGATTTCTTGGCAGTGACTTTGTCGGCGGGGTAGGAGAGGATGTAGTCCATCTTGGCGTCGGGCACAGGAGCGGGGAAGGTCTTCTGGTCGCCTGAGATCTCGGCGAAGCGTCCGCGCATGGTCTTCCATGAGTCGCTCTGGGGGTAGTCGTTGAGGCTTGTGCCGAGGATGCAGGGGATGCCGGCGTCGCGCAGGTGGCGTGTGATGAATTCAGCCTGATGATTGCGTGTGACGTCGTTTTCCTTGGTCAGGTCGGCAGATGCGATGTTGACTTTGATGGCATGTCCGAGGTCAAAGGTCGCTACCATGGCTGCGCAGGGAGTGTTGCGGAACTGGTTGGGGAGCACATAGCTCTTGGTCTCGACTGCGGGGCGGCGTGAAAGGACAGCGACGCCGTTGTTGTCGCCGGCGGGAGTGTAGTAGAGATACATTCCGGCTTTGGCGGCCATTACTGTCAGGTCTTGTGAGCTCTTGACGCCCTGGATTGTGACGAAGTCGGGATGCTCGGCAGCGATATTGGCGGCGATGGCGTCGAGGGTCTGAGCCCCGTCGAGGTTGTAGTCCATCACTCTTACGTCGACTGACGAGGGGGTCTCGGCGAGCATCTTCTGGAGCAGCTCGGGATTGTCGGTAGTGATGAAGTCGACATCCTGGTCGATGAAGTAGGTGAAGTGATCGGCGGTCGAGGGTGTCCATACGTTGATGGGCATGCCGAGACGCTTGAACTCGGGGATGAAGTCGGTGTTTTTGTAGAATACTTCAAACTGGAAGTCGGGGCCGTCGCTACCCATCTCGACGAGCTTCTCGGGACTTGCGCCGGTCAGGTAGTAGTGGGGGACACCCTGCTTGCCGAGTTCATCATGAGCTACGGGTGAGAAGGTGATATAGATGGTGCGGTCAGCAAGGCCTTTCGCCTTGACCATCTCGACAGATTTCTGCACACAGAGGCGCTGGCGCTGCTCGTCGCCGATCCATTTGATCTCATATACGAGGCCTACGTTGAGCTCTTTGGCTTTGTCAAGGTACTGCTCGGCGGTGGGGATCACTTCGCCATTGGCCAGACGCACATTTTCCTGGAGTACGGTCGAGGGGGTGTTGACGATAGTGTAGCCGCCAATCTCTGAGTCGTGATTGACTACCAGCACGTCGTCGCTTGCCAGCCATACGTCGAATTCGGCAAAGTCGGCGCCGATGGAGTCGGCTTTAACGAGTGAGCGGATAGAGTTCTGGGCTGATCCTTCGGTGTTCCAGTATCCACGGTGAGCTACTACTTTGGGGCGTTCGGCGTGGAGTGCGGCGCAACCGGCAGCCACTGCGAGCGACAGGATGATGAATTTTTTCATGATTGGAAGATATGATATAATTAGTTTACGCTTGGTGGTGCTAAGTTACTAAATTTTTTTCAGATGCTAAATTTTTATTTTTGTTGTCGCTGTGTTTTGAAATCGGGGAGGGTGAAAAGTAGTGACGCCCTGCGACACGGAGGTGTCGCAGGGCGTCATGTGGTGTTTCGGAGTATCCGGCTGATTACTTGCGGATACCGAGCTCTTTCTGAGCAATGATAGCGCGGTAGCGGTTGATGTCCTTCTTGATCAGGTAGTCAAGAAGACGACGACGCTTACCTACGAGTTGCTTAAGAGCGCGAGCTGTTGTATAATCTTTGTGATTTGACTTGAGGTGTTCAGTCAAATGAGCAATACGGACTGAGAATAATGCTATCTGGGCTTCAGGTGAGCCAGTATCAGTCTTGCCCTTACCGTACTTCTCAAAGATTTCTACTTTTTCTTCAGAATTCAAGTGCATTGTCTTGTGAAGTATTAAGTGTTAATAAATAAAATATATGGTGTTTTGCTTAATTGCGGTGCAAAGTTACTGAAAAATTCGTCAAACGCCAAGCGTCAGTCCATCGAAATTTTCTCTTTGGAGGGGTTGCGGAAGTGTATTTTGCCCTCGATGTATTCCTGAGTAGCTATGAGAGTGGGCTTGGGGAGCTTCTCGTAGTAGCGTGAGATTTCGATTTGCTCGCGGTTTTCAGAGATTTCTTCGAGGTTGTCGTTTAGTGATGCGAATTCCTGGAGTTTTTTCTCGAGGTCGTGTTTCATCTCTTCGGCGATCTGATTGGCTCGTTTAGCTATGATGCACACGGTCTCGTAGACGTTGCCGGTGTCTTTTGAAAGCTCAACCATGTCGCGGGTGACGGTGTTGAGTGGAGCGTTGGTCTTCTTGTAATCCATTGAGAATTATCTTATATCGAGTTTCGTTTACGTTTTTATCTTTCTGCGTTGTCGGCTACATGGCGCGAAGCGATCTTGAATATGAGGTCGGCCTCCTTGCGATTGGGTCCGTCGGGGAAGTTATTGATGAATGAGTAGTACTCATCGATGACGTCGCGATAGCGGTCGGTCTTCTTCTCTTCGACTGAGAGTGAGGCGATCTGATAGCGTGACTTGAGCATCAGCATCTCGAGGTCTTCCTTATACTTGGAGTAGGGGTACTCCTTGATGGCGTTGCGAGCCACGATTATAGCGCTTTCGTAGTTGTTGCCCAGGTAGGTGCCGAGGTTGTAGTAGAGCTGGGCGTTCTGGAGCTCCTTGAGTGTCAGCTTGTCCTGTAGCTCGAAGATGGCGTTTTGGGCTATTGATACTCGCTCGGAGCGGGGGAAGTAGTCGATGAATGCCTGCAGCTCCTCGATGGCGCGGATTGTGCCTGACTGGTCGAGCTGCACATCGGGCGAGTCGAGGTAGTAGCCATAGCCGCTGTAGAAGCGGGCGAGCTCGGCATACTTGCCGCGGGGGTAGCGTGAATAGTAGGTGCTGAAGTAGGTCGATGCTGTCGGATAGTCCTTGTTCTCATAGTTGGAGAGGCCGAGCAGATAGAGCGATTCTTCAGCTTTCTCCGAGCCCTTGAATACGTGGATCACCTCTTCGAGAAGTGATGAGGCCTGAGCGTATTTCTTCTCATTGAATGCGCGCTTGGCGTATTCATACTTGACGTTGGGGTCGGAGCTTTTCAATACACGCTGATATTCGCCGCACCCGGTCAGGCCGACGAATACCAATGTTATAGCGATAAGTCCTTTAATTCTATTCTGTAGACGCATATTCAAGCTACAAAGTTAGTGCTTTTTTTTGCTTGCGTGCCACGCGTATGCGTGAGACTTTATTTATTTAGCAATTATTAACACTGCTGACGGACTCGCTTAGCGGATTACGACCTTCAGCGAGAGGGGACGCGCGTTGGGAGTCACTGCGGTCAGCACATAGACTCCGGGAGTGGCGCTGGGGGCTTCGAGGGTGGCTTCGGCTCCTGCGGCAGCGGTCTGAGCTACGAGTGCGCCCTGCATGTTGAAGAGCTTGACGTCAAGGCTTGATGCGCCGGGGACGCTGACGGCATAGACGCCTTCGGCTGTCTTCTCGACGAAGAGCTGGCTGTCGGCGTCGGCCACGATTCCTTCGATACCTGCATTCTGGCGAGTGAGTACCTCCTTGATGCCGGCGAGGGCGTCAAGACGTCCGCCTCCCCACTGCTTCTTGGTGAGTCCGGTGGCGTTGGGGTCTACTGCGGTAGTTTTCATGATGTCGATGACCTCGGCTACGGTCAGAGTCGGGTCGGCCTGGAGCCAGAGAGCAACGACGCCGGCTGTGTAGGGACAGGCCATCGAGGTGCCCTGCATGGGGCCCCAGTAGTTGGTGATGGTGCCGGCGGCTTCGGCTGAGGTCTCGCTGTTGCGGACAGATGCGGTCAGTGCCTGAGTGTAGTAGCGGTTGAGTGACGAGATGATGTTGGCGCCCGGAGCGCAGATGGTGGGGAGATCCACACCCTGATAGCTGGTGCCGAATGATGAGAAGGGGCTGATGGCGTCGACGCGGTAGCCGCTGTAGCGACCGTATCCGGCGAATGTACCCCAGGTGATGCGGCTGTTGTATGAGCCGACTGCTACAATGTTGGAGCCGCAGGCCAATCCGCTGATTGTGCCGTCGGTGGTGCCGTCCTCATAGCCTGCGACGCCGTTGCGGGTGAAGGATGTATAGAGGTTGCCGTAGCCGTAGACCCAGACGCGCTGGCCTTCAGCGCCGGTGATGATGAGGGCTACATTCTGACCTGACTGGGCGGTCTGGAATGTACCTGTGATTTCTACATGGTAGCGGTTGTTGAGTCGGTTGACCTCGGAGCGCATTCTGAACGAACCCTTGATATATTTTGCAAAAGCTTCCTGTCCGGCTTCGGTACCGGTCGATGACTCGCTCTGACCGGCCTCGGTAGTGGTGGCTACATCTACGAGCTTGCGACGGGTGGGATCGTACATGGCGATGGTGACGGTGATGGGCTCGGCGCTGTCGGTCCAGATGTCGATGCCTGATGAATTGTTGTTGGCTACGAATGTCTTGAGCTCTGTGTCGTCAGCGGTAAATTCCTTGCCGATAAACATCTTTTCGTCGCCCTCATTGCCGGCGGCGATGCAGATGATGGCCTGGTCGCCGAGCTGTGAGATGGCTGACTCGAGTGAGCCGGTGCCGTCGTGCGGGCCGTTGTTGCTGCCCAGCGAGAGGTTGACCACGGCGGGCTTCTGCTCTTTCTGAGCGTAGGTGATGACGGCGCGAACGCCTTTGAGGATGTTCTCATTGGAGAGTGTGCCACCTGACATGACGATCTCGGAGTTGGTGGCTACACCATAGAAGGGGATATTGCCCTCGACTGTAGTGGCGGTAGTGGCGGTAGCGGTGGCTACGTGGCGGTATTTGCCTTCGCCCTTGTATCCGCCGGCCATGATACCGGCTACATGGGTGCCGTGAGTTTCTTCCTCATTGTCGGTGGTGAAGCGGCGGATAGCGGCAGCGGTCGTAGCGCTGACTGCTTTGTCATAGTTGTAGGCGGCGCGGACGCGGCTGTTGCCTTCGGCGTCGGTGAAGTTGATGTGGTTTGGGTCGATACCTGTATCCATCAGGCCGGTGACAACGCCTGTACCGTCGTAGGCTGCTGTTGTGCCGTTGAATTCAAATCCGGCATGAATGTCGCTCACGCCGCTTGCGGGGCGGGCATAGTCGAGGGTCGGGGTCTGGTAGCCGCCGAAGTCGATGTAGAAGACATCCTCGAGGGCTGCAAACTCTTCGATTTTGTCGACGGGGATGTCGACGATAAGTATGGTACCGGTGATTTCCTCGACGATTGAGGCGCCGCATGCCGCGAAGCCTTCATCGCTCCAGCCTTCGGTCATGGTCACGGTAGCCTCAATGGTGGCCGGGGTCTGCGAGGTGCCTTTTGTCTTTACTTCAGTGTTGATCTGCTCGAGGACGTCGAGGCCGCTGAAGCTGATCTTGCCCTGGGCTGCAGCTGTCAAGGCTGCGAGGGCAAATGTCGAGATTATTATTTTTTTCATTAGAAAAGTGTCTTATATCGTTTATTTTTGGTCATATAGCTTGCAAAATTAATGTTTTTAATCGAAAAACAAAACTGCTTTTGCGTGTTATTGCCTTGATTTCCGTAAAAATGAAACTATTTAACATATTTTGATGACATTACGATTGGTGAAATGGCTTTCTCTCCGGAGTGTTTCAGAGTGTGGTAGTTGTCAGCTGCAATCGGCGTCCTCTTCGGGACGCCAGGGGGGAGTCTTATCCGCATCCCCGCACGCCGGCACGGATGTGCCTCGGCGTACAGGGTTACTTGTAAATCGATGTCCTGCCGGACATCACAATGCTGTGATACATCTCACAGGATAGCGTCGGGACGCTACCGGACGCATCTATGCTGCTCGCACACGCGCTGCGCGTGCGGCGGGAGGAAGAAAACATGATCCTGTGGTTTCGGTCTGCGACCTCAACCGCAGGCTATTATGCTTGCACCCGCCGCGCGGGTGCCGATCCATCGTTGATATGTCAGAGCGGTCAGCATGATATAATCGCAGCGAATCCCACGGGTGGCCATGCGCGGAGCGTATGGCGGCAGAGTAGCGTGGCGGTTGAGGTGGTAGACCGAAACCCCACGAAGACGTCTCTATCTCCCTACCGCACGCGCAACGCGTGTGCGAGCAATCAAAATCAGCTACAATCGGTGTCTATTTCGGGACGCCATGGGTAGGGTGCGCGGTTACGGTAAATCTGCGCACTGACGGTGCGCCCTATTCATTGATAGTATGTAATTCCAGAAAGCTGTATGTCTATATTTGAATAAATAAGGAAGCGGCCCGGACGATGTGTCGTCCGAGCCGCTGTGGTTATAGGCTGATTAGGATTAATCGCGTGTGATGGTGAAGTCTGCCCAGCCTTCGTAGTAGCCTTTGAAGGAAGAGAGACCTGGGTATTCAAATACACTAAGGAAGAACATTGCTCCGGGGTTCTCAAAGTCGAGAGCGACTACCTTGTTACCCTCCATTGTGGGGATAAGGGGCTCGTCGTCGCCGAGGGTTGCACCGTTGCGGTCATAGGTTGTAGCCGCGATGAATACACCCTTGAATGAGCCGAAGTTGAGTACTGACCAGCATGCGGAGGTTCCGGGTACAACTGCGAGTGACATTTCGTCATTGATCTCATCGTAAGAGTAGCTGAGAGTCATGAAGCAGTCAAGGCCGCCGTAGGGGAAGTGGAGGTAAAGTTCATGGCCATAGTAGGCAGCTTCGTCAGGATCGTTGGTATCGGGAGCTACCATTTCAGCTGCTATGTCGATGAGATTGTCACCATTTTCGAATACACTGTAAGCTGTGATGTGCCAGCCGTCGCCGCAGAGTTTGTCGTAGGGATCCTGGTCGTTGTCGCGAAGTTCAACTACGGTAGTCTTGAGGTCGCCGAGCTGAGCGCCCTCTACCTTGGTGATGGTGAGGTTGAAGTAGCGTGAGTCATTCTCCTCCTTGTTGTCGACAGCGCAGATCTCTACTACGCCTTTTGTTTCGCCGGCGGGGATGATGATGCGATCAGAGGTTACGATGTAGTTGACATTTTCTACGGCTGTTTCGCCCTCGGTAGTGTTTTCAGAGGTCTCCACATATACGATTACGTCGCCATTGGTCTTGCCGGTCACTGCAATGGGTACATTGAAGATTTTGGCATTCTCACGGGTTGAGAAAGTAGCATTCTCCATGTTGACGGCAACATCGGCTGCGCTATTGAGCGAGTCATTGTCGTCAGAGCAGGCTGTCATGGCGAGCGCTGCGATGGCTATTGCTGCTAATTTATTTAGTTTCATAGTTTCTTCAGTTTATTCTATATTAATAACCGGGGTTCTGCTGGCCTACGAGCTGAGGATTGGTGGTCATCTCGTAAGAGGGGATGGGCCATACATACTTGTAGCTGTCGGCAGCGTAGGTGATCAGACCGAGGTTGATGATGTAGCCATCCATGTCGGGAAGGTCGGTGTAGTTAGCCTCGCGTGTGAAGCCCTGCTTCCAACGACGGAGGTCGCTGATGCGGAAGCCTTCGCCGCAAAGTTCCTTAGCACGCTCGAGCTTGATCTGCTCCAGGAGGGTAGTGCCGGTGTAGTCAACGGGCTGGAAGCCTACGATACGTGCGGCGCGGAGCTCGTTGAGGTATTTGTTGGCATCGGCTGTGTTGCTCAGGTTGTAGGCGGCTTCAGCGAGGATGAGATACTGCTCTGAAGTACGGAAGGGCTTGGGCAGGTTCTTATAGGAGTTCTGGTTGCCGGAGTTGAATGCCGGGTTGCCGGGATACTTCATGAATGCAGCAACTTCGAGTGAAGCACCGTTGTAGTCAACGAAGAATGTGGTGAAGAATGACTCCAGACGGATATCGTTGGCTGCATAAGCCTGCATGATAGCTGATGTGGGTGAGAATTTCACTGACACGGGGTTAGCCTGATTGAAGATAGTGCCGGTAGCGGGTACGGAGCCCATCTGTGAAGAGTTGCCGAAGGGAGCGAAGATCAGCTCAGAGCCATCGTCGTCGATCCACATGTTGTAGTAGTCGTCGCCGGTAGCGAGGGGGAACTCTTTAGATGCTACTACTGACTTAGCTTTGTCGTAGGCTGTCTGGTAGTCGGCCATCGAGAGAGCTACACGAGCCTGGAGAGCGGCAACTGCGTAAGAGTTGAGATAGCCGTCATACTTGTTGAGCGAGCCATCTTTAGTCTCGGCAGCGAGAAGGCCGTCATAGGCTTCGGTGAGGTCCTTGTTGACCTGATCGAATGTAGCCTGGAGGGTGGAGCGGCCGGGGTAGGTGCTACGGTCGCCTGAGGGGTTGAAGTCGAGCACCACGGGTATACCTGTAGCAGGGTTTGAAGCAGTAGCTGCATTGTAGGTAGCGCAGTAGGTGTTGGCGAGGTTGTAGTAATAGTAGCCTCTCATGAATTTAGCCTCAGCGATGTAGCGGTTGAGGGTCACGAGCTCATCGGCAGTCAGATCATTTTCTTCGATGAAGGCGGGAACCTTTTCGAGGAAGTAGTTGAGCTGAACGATTGCGCTGTAGTAGCCTGCCCATACGCCTTCGATGTCGCTGTCGTCAGACTGGATATTGCCGGTAGTCATAGCGAGGTATGAGTTACCGTTCTGCATAGTGCCGATGAAGAGGTCGGACTGCAGGTCGGGGATTACGGCATAGCCGCCACCGCAACGACTGCGCAGGAAGGAGTAGAGACCGTCGCGCTCGGCTGTAACTTCAGCTACGGACTGCAGGCCATTGTCGAGTCCGATGGTGTTTTCGGGGGTCTCGTTCATATCACATGATGATAGGAGGGTCGCACCTAACATCAGGCCGGTGAAATATTTATTTATTTTCATAGTTCTTATTTGCTGTTATAGTTTAGAACGATACTTCAAGACCGAACTCGAACTGGCGAGTGTTGGGGTAGAAGAATAATACGCGGTTGACTGCGGGCTCGGGATCAAGGCCTGAGTATTTGGTCACGGTGAAGAGGTTGCGACCGGTGAAGTGGAATGTCAGGTCTTTGAGGTAGAGCTTGTCAAGGATATTGCGGGGGAGAGTGTAGCTTACGGTGAGGTTCTTCAGACGCATGAATGAAGCGTTCTCGATGAAGCGTGAGTCAAACTCGATATCCTCTGTAGCAGCGGGGATGTCGGTGATCTGGCCGGGGTGGGTCCAGATGTTGAGCATCTCGACACTCTGGTTTAAGCCCTGGAGGAAGAGGTCGACGCCCTGAACGTAGCGTTTGTCGTTGTTCATGAGGTACTTCTCAAGGCTATAGTTGAAGTCGGCGCGGAGGGCGAGGCCTTTCCAGCGGGCGTTGACGCCGAAGCCACCATTCCAGGGTGCGATATAGTTCTTGCCGAGGAACTGAGCCATTGTCTCTTCGTTATAGACCTTTGAGAGGTTGCCGGCGGGGGTGTACCACATCTGCTTACCGTCGCGGGGATCGACACCTGCAAACTTCACATAGTAGTAGTCGGTAGAAGACTTGCCGATCTCGAAGCGAGTGCCGGTGTTGGGGATGGTGTAAGCGTCGAGGCCGTCGAAGAGCTCGGTGATTTCGTTCTTGTTGTAGCCGATGTTGAAGTTAGCACCTACGTACCAGTTCTTGTCGCTGTAGATGTCGGCGTTAAGGTCGATTTCAACACCGGTGTTGGTCATCTTACCTACGTTGCCGTAGCCGGAGCTGAAGCCCTGAGTGTAGCTCCAGGGGATCGACATGAGCATGTCAAAGGTAGTTTTCTTGTAGACGTCGATATCGAATGAGAGGTGCTGGAAGACGCGACCGCTTACACCGAAGTCGAATGAAGAGGTGGTCTCCCATGTCAGCATGTTGTTGCCGGGATCAGCTACACCTGAGCCTACAGTGTTGCCGGGGCCGTAAGCGGCAGTTGTGCCGAATGCGCCGAAGTAGAGGTAGTTAGGTATACCTGAGTTGCCTACCTGACCATAGTTGGCGCGAACGGAGAGCTGGTCGATAGCCTGCACTCTCTTGAGCCATGATTCGTTCTTCATGTTCCAGCGGGCGCCGACAGAGAAGAATGTACCCCAACGGTGGCCGGGAGCAAACTTAGAGCTGCCGTCACGACGGATAGCTGCGTCAA
This sequence comes from Bacteroidales bacterium, assembly GCA_014800605.1. GTDB lineage: Bacteria > Bacteroidota > Bacteroidia > Bacteroidales > Muribaculaceae > JAAVFS01. The sequence goes on from JAAVFS010000122.1 coordinate 27,765, forward strand.
CGAAGTATTTCTCGGCATAGTTGTAGTTGACATTAGCGAAGTATGAGTTCATCACTATTCGGCTTGATGACTGTGAGAGGTCGCTGATGGTGACGGTAGTACCCTGGCTCATAGAGAGCAGACGGGGATCGGTGTGGCCTGTGGAGAGGGCACCGAAAGCGTTTGACTTCTGGATGATTGACTCCTGACCGAGAAGGATGGTCAACTCATTGAGATTATTCTTGCCGAATGAGAAGTCGTATTCAGCAGTATTGGTGTAGGTGAACTGATAGTAGCGGGAGAATGAGTTCTGTGAAGAACCTGAGGTGTAAGAGCCTAAGGGGAGGTTGGTGCTGGGAAGCTTGTCGCCCATAGGTGTGAGGTGCACGAGGCGGGGGATAGATGCGTAGATCAGACGGCTGTCGTAAGCGTCAACTGACTGCTGAGCGCGGAGGATAAGGCCGCGGATCGGAGTGATCTGCTCGAAGATGTTGGCATTGATAGTGATGCGGTTGCGGTCGAGCTTCTGATTATCGGTGATGTAGTCGGGGGTAACGGCGCCGGAGTAGTGGAGATACTGAGCCTTATCGCCGTAGTGGATGTTGCCGGCCTCATCGAAGGTCACGTAGTAGGGAGAGTCCCAGGGACGTGCGAAGTACTGGAAGAGTGAGGGAGTGTAGATTGAGGGACCTTCCGGGATGTTGCCGCTGTAGATGTCGTCAGACATTCCGTTGGTCTGGTACTTGGTATAACCGAGGTTGCCCTGGAAGCCGATGCGGAGCCATTTTGCAGCCTGAGTTTCCATGCTCCAGCGGAGGGTCTCACGGCGCATGCCTGACTGGTTGATGATACCTTCCTGATCGTAGTGGCCGAGTGAGAGATAGTAGCTTGACTTGTCAGAGCCGCCGCGAACTACGCCTTCGAGAGAGTAGGTGGTAGCGGTGCGGAACATCTGGTCGGTCCAGTTGGTGCTGATGCCGTAGTCGGCAACATACTGCTTGATTTCATCGGGGAAGGGCTGGCCTACGAGGTCGCCGAAGTCGAGGAGCTGCTGAGAGTTCATCATGGTCACCTTGTCGGGGAGTTTGTTGCCCCAGCCGAGGTTGGCGCGAACAGTCACCTGAGCCTTTTCGCCCATTTTACCTTTCTTGGATGTGATCACGATAACACCGTTAGAAGCGCGAGAACCGTAGAGGGCGGTAGAAGCGGCGTCCTTGAGGACGGTGATGTTTTCGATGTCAGCGGGATTGAGAGTGGTGAATACGGTCTGAGATACGGGGGCACCATCAAGGATGTAGAGAGGGGTTGTGCTCGCGTAGAGTGAGTTCGTACCGCGGATTAGGACCTCATTGTCGGTAGAGGAGGGGTCACCTGAGTTAGACCAGATGCTGAGACCTGCTACTTTACCCTGAAGAGCGTCGACGAATGTGGTGGAGGGGGTGTTCTCAAGTACGTCAGAGCTAACGACTGAAACGGCACCTACGATAGAGCCGGGCTTTTTAGCAGAGCCGTAACCGGTTACGACAACTTCGCCGAGGACATTGCTTTCGTCCTGAAGAGCGATGACGATACCGTTGGTCAGTCGGACGGTCTGTGTTTGGTAGCCGACGTAAGACACAGTGGCCTGAGTGCCTTCAGCAACATTGAGGGTGAAGTTACCGTCAAGGTTGGTTGCGACACCGGCGCCATTAGCGATAGAGACTGAGGCTCCTATCAGAGGCTCATTATCGCTGGCCGAAACGACTGTACCGCTGATGGTAGTGGTCTGGGCGTAAGCGGAGGCCGCCAGCATGACAGTCATTAGTAGTAGAAATAGTTTTTTCATACTAATTAATTAATTGAACATAATATTGATTGTAATAAAATTCGTGGTTTTGGGTGTGAAATTGTTACCTGTTTGGTTCGTTTTGGTTTTAACTATTACGTTTGTATATGTTACTGAATTGTCGGCAAAGTTAAGCAAAATAGTGCAAAAATTAAAGAAAACTGATAAAAATATCTTTCTTTTAACAATTTAGGAATTATGTTGTCGGAATATGTTGTAAAACATATTTTGTAATATACAGATATACAAATAGTTGTGTGTCGGCTTTGGAGATCAGGTCCGGTGTTACAATCTTATGACGCCGCCGGTTTGATAAATGAAGAGGCTTTTGGCTGTTATGAATGATCTGTAAGTAAAATGCTAAATTTTAGTAATAAAATGTAAATACGATAATTTGCCAACTGAATTGTTGGCTGGAGATGGACTATAGGATACTCGGTGAAGCCGCTCCGCGGCTATTTGGTCAGATTGTTATACTGTCCGCGGGTTCTTGCAACCAGCGGTTAACGAGGTAAAGCCGCTCCGCGGCATTGGTGGTTATTTTATGTAGGTAATTATATATAAAGTTACACAAAATAAATTTGCACCTATGTAAACTTATTCTTATCTTTGCATCATATAAATGATAATCGTATGATTGACAAAGATTTCAATTCAATAATCGAGCTGTTTGAGACATTTCCCGACGAACAGAGTTGCATCGACCATTTGGAATGGCTTCGGTGGCACGGTGACGTGGTAAGTCCATTCGACCCGACATCGACAGTCTACAAGTGCAAAGATAACAAATATCGCTGTAAAAACACAGGAAAATACTTCAATGTAAAGACAAAGACATTGTTTGACAGCTCAAAAGTTGAGTTGCGCAAATGGTTTGCCGCGATATGGCTTGTGACTTCTCATAAGAAAGGAATATCATCTGCTCAGTTGGCCCGTGACATTGACGTAACGCAGAAAACGGCATGGTTTATGTTGCAGCGCATCCGCAACTGTTTCGGTATTGAAAATGACAGCGAACTTAACAATACTGTTGAGATAGATGAAACGTATGTTGGCGGTAAGGAGAAAAACAAGCATGCGAATAAACGTACTGAAGGTTCACGTGGGCGTAGTGTCAAAGACAAAGTGCCTGTTCTCGGAATGGTAGAACGAAAAGGCAAACTTGTCGCAAAGGTTGTAGAGAATACAACATGCGCTGTCTTAACGCCTCAAATTGTGCAATACGTTAAAGATGCTTTAATCTATACCGATGAATGGTGGGGCTATAACTCAATTAGAAAACTATTCCAACATCAAGACGTACATCACAAGGCAAAAGAATATGCCCATGGTGATGTCTATACCAATACTATCGAGGGTTTTTGGTCGTTATTGAAGCGTGGTATCATCGGAATCTATCATTTCACTTCCAAGCAGCACTTGCAGAAATATGTGGATGAATTTGTATTTCGTTACAATACCCGCAAGCATACGGAATCTGAGCGATTCAATCTTTTACTCGGCAATACTGAACATAGACTAACTTATAAAGAATTGATATATGGATAACAATTTATATGCAACCCATAAGGGCATAGTAAAGATTGGCGAATATAGTGTCCCATGTGCGGTCCTAAATAATGGGAAACGTGTATTTATACAACGAGAAATAGTCGGTTTATTAACTGGTAATAAAAAAGGTGGATTAGATAGGTATCTGCAAGCTAAGACTTTACAAGAATACGTGCCAGATAAATTCAAAGGGGATGGGTTGGTCCAGAATGTCTACAAATTTAGGTTAGACAATAAAGATGCTCATGGATTTGAAGCAACTGATGTTATTGATATTAGCATGATGTATATTAATGCTAACAATGACGGCAAACTCTTGGCAAGTCAAAAACACCTTGCAGCTCAATCATTAGTAATTGTCTCTGCATTTGCGAAGACAGGCGTTATTGCTGTCATAGATGAAGCAACCGGTTACTTAAAAGAGAAGAATAGAGCTAAAGACGAATTACAAAAGTTCCTACAAAGTTTCATGAGGGAGGAAGCCGCAAAACTTGTAAAACGTTTTGAGGATTCATTCTTTGAAATGATTTATAAAATGCGTGGATGGACATGGAATTACACCCATAAACATCCCGGTGTCGTCGGTCAATGGATTAATGATTTGGTTTATGAGAGAATTGCTCCTATGGTATTAAGTGAACTTCGTAAAAAGAATCCCACTTTGGCTAATGGACAACGTAAATACAAGCATCATCAATTCTTAACCGATGAAATTGGAATACCCAAGCTGTTGGCACATATATCTACATTAGAGGCTTTTGGTCGTGCGTCTAACTACGATTGGAATATGTTTTTAGATATGGTTGATAGGGCTTTCCCTAAACAAAATCAACAGTTACGTATTTTTTTTGGGGATATTTATTTAGAGGATAAAAAAGAGGTAGAGTCTACCGAAAAAACGTCATCATTTAATAAACTGCTCACCCAAGCCCTCAACTATGACCCAAAGAAAGATAAACGCAACGACAATGAGGGCAAAGAAGAAGAAGATGATGAAGATTTCTGTTGTGTTATAAAATAGAATCTCAAAAAATTTCACTACATTTGCAAGCGGATAGGACAGAGGTCTTGTCCGCTACATTTTTATTAACGCATAGCGTTTAATGCTATTGTACTCGATTCAGAAAACTGCCAATTTTCAACACAACGGGGACAAAGCACTGAACGCCCACGGTCTTGTCACATCTCAAAGGTGTGGCTTGTTTGGTGGGCTTAGTGTCTCTGTATGTTGTGTGGGTATGGCAGTACCTCTGAATCGTACAAGATGCAAAAGCCCACCACTATTTTTTTATTGGTGGTGGCAGTAACTTCGGCAATATTGCAAACTAACCAATAAACTTTTCAAAATTATGAAACATTTCAAACAAATTGCAACACTGCTTATCGTATTAATCAGCAGCGTAATGGTGTCATGTTCCGATGAACCACAGAACACAGCGATAGTAGGAACGTGGAAGTATGTAGTTACCGAAGAAGGATGGTCTGGGAAAAACGAAGTCGGAATAACATATACATTCACAAAAAAGGGAAGAGTTACATGTAGAATGTGGGTTTATAAGAATGGTAAAAAAACATCTGATGATGAGTATAATTTCTCATACACGTTTGATGGCAAGTCAGTAACACTTAAAGATTCAAGTGGTTCTTCTGTAACATATAAAGTCACTATCTCTCGTAACCAAATGACGATGGATGGCAGAACATATACCAAACAATAAACTGCTAAAATATGAAAAAATATCTCATTTTGTTAATAGTGACAATAGTTGGAACTCTATCTTCAAGCGCTCAATCACAAGTATCTGCCAAGTATCAAGGCGAAGTCGAATTGGGTTATTCTTTTGGTGTAGGCACATTGGCTACAGATCGGATTAATCTCCATTCGATAAATGGCGTGAAAGTGGGAGACTATTTCTCCGCAGGTATTGGACTCGGGCTTGATTATTATAGGGAACTATATGATAAGGGAGAGCTTTTGTTGCCTATATATGTGAACGCGAAGGGATATGTGCCTGTAAATAATAAAGTCGCTCCTTTTTTATCGGTCAACTTGGGCTATGGAATAGGTCTGACTGAGGGATTAAAAAGTTGCGATGGCATGCTGTGGGCTATTGCACTCGGCGTAAAGATACAAAAGTTTAAGGTTCAACTTGGGTACACATCACAACGTATATCAGAACATGGTATTGGCATTGATATGAATGCAGTGCAATTAGGTATCGGTATAGTTTTTTGACATAATAAACACATTCCTATAACTTAAAGCTATTCAATATGTTTAGAATAAAACATTTGGCATTTACATTGTTTATAAATGGATTATTGTTATCTCTCACATCTTGTTCCACTTCCAAGACATCTTTGAGTGAAAGATACGTACATCAAAAATCATTCACTACACAGTTACCTTTTGAGCGTGTTTGGGATAACGTAATTGACCTTTTCGCGGAAAACGGCATAGCGATCTCAAATATGGAAAAAGCAAGTGGACTTATAGTTGCAAATGGGATTGAGTATGATGACAATTATACTGTTGAGAATCCAAATAGATATAATCCCACGGCATATTTTGTTATCCCTATGCACAAATTTGATGCTGCAAAAATTACAGCCAGCTTTAATGTGCGGGTTAGACAAAACGATGATAATACAGTTACAGTATCAATCAATCTTCCAAATCTAAAAGCAACAACATACAAAAGAGATATATGGACGGGAGTATATATTCCAAAAGTTGTAGACGTTGCATCTACGGGTGTGTTTGAACAAATGCTATTTGATATTATTTCCAGATAGAGAAAGAATAAGAAACCTCTAAATAATCAAAGAGCGAGATTTTGGTCTCGCTCTTTTTTATGAACTTTTTGTTATTTTAAATGAAAGAGCTGTTATTATTGCGCAAAATTTGTGATAAATATTTGCACATATAAAAAATCATTGCTAACTTTGCAATACCTCTAATGAAACCCCATTCCCACGCGGATGGCTTAAGCCACTTTTTAGTGGCTTGTTTTTTTATTTATATGACAGTAAATTTTTATATAGACGGCTATAATTTTTATTATGGTCTTAGGGCTGCTAAGAATAGTGACGCAAAATGGTGCAGTGCATATTGGATAGATTTTGTAGAGTTATGTCGCAAATTCCTTGGCCTAGAACAAGAACTTGGTAAGGTGGTGTATTTTACAGCTACACCCTTTCATAGAGATAAAGCAGCACGACAACGCGCATTATTGAAAGTTAATAAAGCATTACATCCTACTGAATTTGAGGTAGTAATGGGCCGTTATCTTTCAAAAAAAATCAAATGTCCTAATTGTAATGGATGGTTTCCACGCCCCGAAGAAAAGAAAACGGATGTAAACATCTCTGTTCGTTTACTTGGTGATTGTATGTTTAATGCTACGGATAGGGTTGTTCTTGTTAGTGCTGATTCCGACCTCGTACCTCCCTTAAATTTCATTATTCAAAACTTCCCTGATAAAAAGATTAGAGTTATGTTTCCTATAACTCTAAATTGTAAGGAAACAATTTCATTGCTTCATAAGAACTCTCTAAAAGTTGTTTTCTTAGAAAAAAATTTTGCAAGATTTAAACAATCCGTATTGCCAGATAATGTTGTCGTTGATGGAGTAGCTTACTCAATTCCTCAAAAGTGGAAAGAAAGACTATAATAGAAGCAAGGAGTTGGGCAAAAACCAACTCCTTTTATATTTCATAACACATGCTATCCCCCTACCGAGTGTAGCTTTGTATATAATTACCTTTATGTATTATGGAGCATTGTGGTATGTGTAGCCGCTCCACGGCATTGACGGTTATTATATGTTATGGTAAGTAAAGCCGCTCCGCGGCTTGCGGTGGAGTGATATAGTAACCGGTTTGAGATTAATTGGCGAGATGGTAGCGAGGATGGTTGTTACTGCCCTATAGTATCAACATGACGACAATATTATTATTGAAATTCGGGATGAGCCCGGGACGGGCTCTATTTTGTTAACCGCGGGTTCTTGTAACCCGCGGACAACCGAAACTCAACAACGAGTAGCCGCGGAGCGGCTTCACATACTGAACTAAATCCAATCCTGTGGATGCCAGTCAACGCCATTAGCATTGGCTAACTCTTTAGTTCCCTCAGTAAACGCTACGCCGGAATGATGTTTTTCCTGATTGATTATATAGTTCATACACTTATTAAATTCCTTTCTACTAAGTGAAAATGCATAATATCCTCTGGCCCATCCATCAAAAATTCTGAAGTCGGGGTGTTGTTTTATCCAGTAGCTGCTTGATTGTTTTATAGTCTTGACGAGATCAGCCATGGATATGGTCGGATCTATATCCACCAGCATGTGGTCGTGATCTTCCATGCCATTTATACGATGCAATCTGCAACCTTTAGCTTTTATGATACCGTGAATGTATGCAAAGAGGTCGCGCTTGGAGGTGGCTGGAATCGTGGCTGCTCGGTTGCGAGTGCAAAATACGATATGATGGAGTGAGAGGGTCTTGCTCATGGGGGTAGGAGGGATCAGAAGGGGTAGCCGATAGCGAGGTGGAAGGCGAGAGAGTTTTTGAATGAGGTCATGTTGTAGTAGCCGGATTTGCCGGTGTCATACGGGGCATGGATGCCTACGCCGAGGTCGGCGCGGAGCACAAGCATCGAGATGTCGAAGCGGAGTCCGGCGCCTGTGCCGAGGGCGAGGTCGCGGAAGAAGGTGCTACCGCGGAGCTGGCCGCCGGGTCGTTGGGGATCGTCCTTCAGGAGCCATACATTGCCTGAGTCGAGGAAGATGGCGCCATGGAGGGGGCCGACGATGGGGAAGCGGTACTCGACATTGAATTCAAATTTGAAAGTACCGGTCTGGTCGAAGTAGGCATCGACGGCATCTTCGGGTGCATGATAGGAGCCGGGGCCGATGGAGCGGACTGTGAAGGCGCGGATGGAGTTGGCGCCGCCGACATAGAACTGCTCGGCGTAGGGCACATGCGTCGAGTTGCCGTAGGCATGGGCTGCTCCGACGGCTACGCGGGAGACGAGGTGATTGTCGCCCCAGAGGCGGCGGTTGTAGACGAGCTGGGTCGTGCCTTTGACGAATTGCGAGAACGGGGTACCGAAGAGCTTTTTCTCGCCATGCTTGCCGGCGAGTTCGTAGATGCCCCAGAAGATGTTGCCGGCTTCCTGGGCTGTAAAGCTGAAGCTGATGGAGTTGTTGCGGTCGAAGCTGCGCTCATAGGCATAGGTGTACATCATCTGGGGGATGAACTGCGAGCGGAAACTGAGGGCAATAGCGGGATTGGCAGCTGTGATGGAGTCAAAGTCGGCGGTGGTGTGGAGCAGCTTGGTGTAGGTCAGCTTGAAGGGGGTGAATGTGGTGTAGGCATGACGCGTGGCTTGCCACTCATAGGAGTATGAGAGGTTGAACTGCGCCATCTTGAAATAGTGGGGGCGATTGAGGAGGTCGGCATTGAGGGAGATGCGCGTCCAGTTGAGTGCGCGACGGCTTCGTGGAATGAATTTGGGCGCTATAAGGCGGGGGAAGGCGAGCGATCCGGTCAGCCCGACTTCGTAGGAATTGAAGACGGATGAGTTTTTGCCGCCGGAGTTGCCGGTCTGCCATTCGTAGGAGCCGGTAGCTGAGATGCTGAGCTGTTCGCCACCGCCGAGGAGGTTGCGATTGGTGACGGAGACGGTGGCACCGGGGCCTATGTAGGAGTTGCTTTTGGAGGAGGCGTTGACTTCGACGGTAGCTTCGAGGGGGGTGTCGAGGGTGCAGTCGACCAGGACGTTGAGACGGTTGCCTCGCAGGGAGTCGGGGGTCACTGAGATGTCAATGCCATTGAAGATACCGAGGCGGGCCAGGTAGGTCTGGGTGCGGTCCATGTCGCGCACGCGGAAGACGCGGCCACGGCGGAATGTGATGCACTCGGGGATCAGCTTGCGGTTAACGCGCGAAGGCTGCATCTGGACGAGGGTGGCGCGCTGTAAGGGGATGGTGTCGAAGCTGGTCCCGGAGCCGTAGGGGCGGTTGATTTTGACGACGATGTCGCCTGTAGTCCAGCGGCGCATGGCGAGGGGGGGAGTGTTGTCGGCGATGTCGATCTTGAGAGCTATGGCGCCGCGGGTGATGAGTGAGTCGGCCAGATACTCGATGTATTCGGGGCGGAAATAGTAGTAGCCGCGGTTGCGCAGGGTGTTGGCGATACGCACGCGGACATCCGAGAGGGAGTCGGTCGAGAATCGCACGCCCTCCTTGAGGTAGGGGTCGATGGTGGCGAGCGAGTCTATCAGATGGTAGATTGGCAGGGTGTCGGGGAGGAGCTCGATGCGATCGATGGGATAGGCCGGGCCGGGATTGATAGTATAGGTGATGGATGCTTTTTTCGGGTTTTTGGCGGGATTGAGGGTATAGGAGGCTGAGCCGCGGAAGTAGCCGTTGTTGTCGAGGAGCTCTTCGAGCATGTGGGTGCGGATCTCGGGGCGCACGTCGGAGACAAGGACAGGCTCTTTGGCGAGTTTTTCATAGATCCAGTGCTTGAAGCCTTTGGGAGGATTGGGCCAGTTATTGTAGACCCAAAGGCCGAGCGGGAACGGGTAGCGCCACTTGAGCAGCTTGAAATAGTTGTTGGGAGCGACATCGACCACATCGCTCAGCTCCGATGCGAGCCCCTCGGCCAGGCGGGTGCTGTCGGTCGGAGCGTTGATCACAACTTTCCTTACGCCTGTATAGAGTTGCTCACCGTCGGGGATGCGTCGGGTGGTGGAGCAGGCTGCGAGAAGGAGGAGCAGGAGGATATATAGGTAGCGTCGCATAGCTTCGAGTGGGGAAGATGAATGGAGTGGAATTTATTATATATAATAATGTGCAGTTACTTTTCTTCGGCCGGACTTTGGGCAGGGCTTTGGGCGGATTTTTCGGAAGCCTTTTCTGCCGTTTTTTCAGCCGCGGCGGCTTTCTCAGCTGCCTTTCGCGCTATTAGCTTGCGGAAATAGCTCATCGGGCGGAAGAGGTCGAGCATATTGCGCAGCTTCCGTTTATAGACGAAGCCGACGCCGGTCTGCGTCACCTCGCCTTCGAGGATGCTCTCATAGCCTGTGTGGCGGAAGATCTTGACATACATCGAGCCGGAGGGGGTGATGTAGTATTCGAATGAAATGTCGTTGATGAGATTTTGCGAGAGATTCTGGTTGGCATCGTCTTCGGTAGCATAGTTGCCTCCGACGGATATCTTGAATCGGTCGTTGAAGAGCGATTTCGACATCTTGTAGCTATAGGAGGTAGCTGTCGAGGAGGCGCCGTCGACTGTCCGGTCATACTGGTCGATGCCGAATGAGAGGTCTACTCCCTTGACGTGATTGGCTGCCCAGCTGTTGACCTGACTCTCAAGGAATGAGTAGAGCGGGTTGCCGCTCAGGCTTGAGGATGCCTTTGTGCCGGGGCCGGTGTATACGTTGTAGAGGAGGAGGTTCATGGCCTGGTTGGCGCGCTGTTCGGGGGTCATCGACTGCAGCTCGTTGGCTACGGTGATGTCGTCCTTGGTGGAGAGATCAAACGACACGTCGACGTTGGAGAGGGTATTGTTGATGTTGAGTATGACGTCGAAGTTGATCAGACGCGAGTTTTGTCCCTCCTGCTCGACGTTGGCTTTGAGCACATCAATAGCCTTGAAGTGGATATAGGGGTCGGTCACGTCGCCCATGAATGATACATAGCTTCCCTCCTGGAATGCGAAGTTTTTCTCCGACATGAACGGGGGAGAGTAGCGCACATATCCTTTGTTGACATTCAGTCGGCCGGTGAGGCGGGCGTCGTTCATGTAGTTTGACGTATAGTCAAGGGTGCCTGAGGGGTAGAGTTGGATGCGGTCTTTGCCATTGGCGGAGAGCTCGACATTTATGACGGAACCTTCCTGCAGGCGAAGTATGGCGTTTATGTTAGTCAGGAGTCCTGAGGTGGCTACGGAGTCGGCGTTCTCAGAGGCAACCGTGTCAGCAAAGTTGACGAACTTGACCACATCGCCTGTCGAGCGGGATGTGAGGTCGCCTGTACCGGATGATGCCGACATCAGGTAGGTGATGTTGGTATTGGAGAGGAGCGAGAGATCGGCGTTGATGTTCAGGCGGCTGAGTGTGCCGCGGATGCCGGCGGTCAGATTGATGAATGCGTTGCCGATGATCTGGACGCCACGCCCCTTCTTCGACTTGATAGCCTGCATCTCTTTGGCACTGGCCTGGAGGTCGATCTTGACATCTTTAAGGCTACGGGCATCGACGGTACCGTTGAAAAGCAGCGGATTTTTGTTGCCGCCGAGCAGAGCGAAGTTATCGATCTTGATGACATTGGAGTCTACCGGTATCTTGGCGTCGGAGAATGTGTATGTAGTGCCGATCATCGGTACTTCGACAGCGGTCGTGTCGAAGTCGAGATATCCGCTGAATATCGGCTGGCCGAGCGATCCGGTGATGTCCATCGTGCCGTTGAGGTTGCCGCTCAGGCGAGCCATGTCGGCAGGGAGGAATGGGTTGAGGACGGTCAGCGGGAAGTGGATCATGCGAAAGTCAAGCAGGAAGGGATTGGCGGCTGTCGAGTCGTTGAGGTTGCCGACGGCCGTTATGGTCTTGATGCTGTCGACCATTAGGGTGACGGCGGCATGGACGGTGCCGGCCTGATTGGTGTTGAGATCGAGATCGAGGTCGAAGGTGCCGACACGCTCCTTGCCGTAGACGAGGTCGTTGATGGCGACAAGGCCGTGGCCGCCGATAGAGGTGTCATCCCACCCGAAGCGCAGGTCAGTGGAGAGACTGCCGGAAATCGGCGGCGCGAAGGGATTGACGGAGATCCACTCCTGGAGCTTGATATTGTCGATGTCAAGGATGACATCCTCCTGGGTGGAGTCGTTGGCTTCGTGATGGTCGGTATATAGATGTATGGAGCTTTCGGAGCTCTTCATCAGCAGGTTGGCATCGAGATGCTTGTGAGGTATATTGATGGCTATGAAGTTGGAGTCATTGACCACCCAGTTCTTGTAGCCTATCTTTGGCTCACGCGGGATGACGGTCAGAGACAGATGGTCGTCGATGTAGCACGCGTCGAGTCCCAGGTGATAGCCGGTCTGCCCCTGGATGTTCTGCTGGTCAAAGAGGATGGAGGCATGGTCGGCATCGATCTCACCGGTCGCAGTCACCTGCGCCCACTGGTCGAGGGTGCCGGGGCGATTGCCTATATGGAGGTCGAAGAGGAGCTTGGCTGCCTCCTGATGAGCCGAGATGTCGATCGTGTCAACTACGGTCGAGCCGGTAGTGAAGCTGAGAAGCTGCCCGTCGAGCCTTATCAGCGAGTCGTTGTCGAGATTCAGGCGTATGGTGGTGAAGTCCATGTCCTGATTCTGGAGGTAGCTGTTGACGACATTGTTCTCGCCTGCCTTGAATGAGAAGTGCATCGGAGGGATGGCGTGCTGGAGCGCTTCGACGTCGATCGAGTGCATCAGTGAGGCGGAGTCAAGCACAGCCGAAGTCTTATTTAGTCGTGCTGTCACGGAGTCGAGCGGCATGGGGAGAGTCAGCAGCGTGTGGAGATCGTGGTTGCTGATCTCGGCGCGGGTGATCGAGTCAGCGGTGGCGAAGTCGACGATCAGGTCGGTCGTAGTGATGCGGCTGCTGCTCATCAGCCAGTCGACCGAATTGATGTCGAGGCGGCCGTCGACCCCCATTCCGTGGCGGCGACGTACGGCCGGGATATAGGTGATGTCGCCATCCATGTTGACGGAGCCTTTCATCACGGAGTCTGACAGGCCCATTTGCTGCAGGTCGAGGTTGGCTATGTCAGCGGCCAACTTCCAACGCAGAGTGTCGCCGGCGAGGTTGCCGGATGCGCGCAGGTCGAGTCTGGCCGAAGGGTTTGGCGAGGATGCGGTGATGGTGGCATTGCCATCGGCCACGTCGGCTGTCAACTTCAGATTGTGGTACAGGCGTGAGTTGTAGCCTACTTCGTCGATGTCGACGGTAGCTTTCACGGCTGTCTTGCGGCTGAAGAAGTCGTAGCCATGGCCATTGACGTCGATTGCTGTCGTCAGGCGACGCACACCGAGGTCGGGCATGAACGCATCGATGGGAAAGCTGTCAGTCTTGAGCTTGAGGTCATACCCTTCGCGGCGGGCTCTCCAGTCGGCATCGAGTGCCAGGCGTCCGCCTTGGGTGGTAGCGTCGAGGTTGCCGCTGATCAGTCCGGCATGCATTTTTACGCGCCCCTTGAGTGCAAGAGGTGGCACGGTCACACCGCCGCCGCCAAGGGCCGGCGCCAGGAACTTATTGTCATATACATTGCCGCTGAGGGTCAGCGCTCCCTCCATTCTGTCGATGTCGGTCGGGTCAGCTACAGCGCCGACGGCACTGATGCGGAAGCATTTCGGCATCTCGATGGCGAGGGAGTTGATGTCGATGATGTCATTGCGGCCGTCGACGTCGATGTCGATATCGAGCAGCCCGGAGTCTGGGATACCGGCCAGCATCGGGATCATCGAAGGTATGGCCATACGAATGTCGGCCGGGGCGATGTATCCGCCGCCGACAGCTCGCAAGGGGGAGGGGAGGGCGGTAGCTGAGGAGAGCCCCATGACGGCATTGAGATCGAGGTGGCTGTAGGCCGTATTGACTACGATGTCCTTGACCTCGATTGAGTCGGAATTCATTGCAAAGAGGCCCGAGAGCTCAAGGTCGAGGCCACACCGCTCATGGGCGGCGATGCGTCGGATCGGTACACGCATATCAGATCCGCGCGAGAAGAGTGAGTCGATTCGGATATCGACGTCGGTGACCTGCATATAGTTCATGTCAAGCCCCTCCATAGGTATTGCGCCACTCACGCCATAGAGCGCTTCCTTGGCAGTGATATCGATGTTGTCGACCTCGATATGCCACGGCATGCTTGCGACAGTGTCAGTCGGCAGGGTAGTTTCGGTAGTCGGAGCCTCGGTAGTTTCGGCGTCCTTTTCAGGGGTTAGGAAGGCGGCTGTGAGATTGCCTATTGCAAGTGAGCCGACAGCTACCTGCTGGGTGGGCATTGCTACGCTTACATTATGTATAGATGTGGTCGGCACGGTGACGCCGAGCGAGTCGATACTTTCATAAATTGACATCCGATATTTCAGGTCTGATGCACTGATCTCTTTAATGCCGATATGCCAGGGGAGTGGTTCTGACTTGGTGGTATCGACAGTTGCCGTGTCGGGGCGTAGCTGCATGTTGATGTCAGGCGATACGAGCGTAAATTTCTTAATGTCAATGTCGTCGGAGCTCAGTCTGATTCGTGCGTCGGATATGTCGGCCTTCGCCAGAGCAGCACGGAGCCACATCGCAGAGTCCGGGTGCCCGAGGTTGAGGCGCGTATCAGCGATGCCGACGTGACTTACCTTGACCTCGCCTTTGATCAGAGGAAAGAGGGCAATATGAATTCTGGCCTCTCCCACATCGGCGAGGGTGTCACCTTTCTGCACGAAGGTTGCCCCTCTGACTGTAAGTCGCAGCGGAGGGGAAAGACGAAATTTCTCGACTGTCAGTTCGGTGTCAGGATCCTTGTTTACCTTTGAAATGACCGCCTTGACTATGAGATCTTGTGTGGGAGGGAAGTATAATGTAATCAGAACTAAGACGATAAGTCCTAATATTCCGAGAATAATTCTTAACAGCCAACGGCCGATTTTCTTAACCATCCGAGCTCTCTTAATAGTTGAATTTATGTTTGAAACGACTCTATATTAGGTTTTGTTTGCAAAATTAGTCTTAGTCTTGAAAAAAATTGTAATTTTGTCGTCAAAATATAACTGCAATGAAAGAAAATTTCGATTGGGCAACACTTCCGTTTGGATATGTACCCACAGATTACAATGTACGTTGCACCTATCGCGACGGCAAATGGGGTGAAATCGAAGTGACATCTTCCGATAAAATCGAGATCCACATGGCTGCTACTGCTCTGCACTATGGTCAGGAGATCTTTGAGGGTCTCAAGGCTTTCAGAGGTGCCGACGGCAAAGTGAGAGTCTTCCGTCTGGAAGAGAATGCCCGCCGCATCCGCGAGTCAGCTAAGGGACTTCTGATGGAGCCTGTGCCCGAAGAGATCTTCATCGAGATGGTCAAGAAAGTGGTAAAACTCAATGAGCGCTTCATCCCTCCCTACGGCAGTGGTGCTTCGCTTTATATCCGCCCGCTTGAAATCGGTATGTCGGCACGCATCGGCGTGAAACCGGCCGACGAATATCTGTTTATCATTATGGTGTCGCCTGTCGGTCCTTACTTCAAGGAGGGCTTCAAGCCTACCAATATTTGCATCATGCGCGACTATGACCGTGTGGCCCCTCGTGGCACAGGTCGCTGGAAGGTCGGCGGCAACTATGCAGCGAGCCTTACAGCCGGCGAACATGCTCATTCACTCGGATATTCGGCTGTGCTTTATCTCGACCCCAAAGAGAAGAAGTATCTCGACGAGTGCGGTCCGGCCAACTTCTTTGCTATCAAGGATGGTAAGTATATCACCCCGGCATCTGACTCGATCCTCCCCTCGATTACCAATATGTCGCTCCAGCAGCTTGCCAAGGATATGGGCATTGAGGTAGAGTCTCGCCACATCCCCGTCGAGGAGCTGTCTGAAATCCAGGAAGCAGGTGCCTGCGGTACCGCTGCCGTGATTTCTCCCGTAGCTGAGATTCACGACCTCGATCTCGACCTCCGGTACGTGATCTCACCCGACCGCACTGTCGGCCCGATCTCCAACGCTCTCTATGAGAAGCTTCGCGGCATCCAGCTTGGCGACGAGCCTGACACTCACGGCTGGAACACCATCATCGAGTAAATCCCCGTATGGACTATCAAAAAATTATTGACAAATATTATCCCGCAGGCACACCCCTGCGGGATATTTATATCCGCCACTGTCGGTCGGTGGCTGATCTGGCTCTTGAGATTGCTGACCGCAAGTCGCTGCTGCTTGACAAGGCCGATATCGAGGCTGCTGCTATGCTCCATGATATCGGTATATTCCTCACCGACGCGCCCGGCATCCACTGCCATGGGACGGAGCCATATATCTGCCACGGACTGCTCGGAGCCGCTCTTTTGCGTGCCGAAGGGGTGGATGAGGCGATAGCTGCCGTAGCCCGGCGACATACCGGTGCCGGAATCAATGCTGAGGATATTGCAGAGTTGTCGCTCCCGCTCCCGCCGGGCGACTATATGCCTGAGACACTGCTTGAGCGGCTGGTCTGCTATGCCGACAAGTTCTACTCCAAGAGCGGCGATATGCAGCGCAAACCTCTCGAAAAGGTGCGGGCATCTATGGCGCGACATAGCTCTGCCACTCTCGAGCGCTTCGAGAATCTACACCGGGAGTTTTCTTAACTGATTTTGCAGTTCGGTCTTAGAGATGCAGTTTGAGACCGGCTGTGAGAGTGCGGGGGAGCGATGGACCGTAGATATAGCCTGAGTCACGCAGGTAGCCGCAGTCGAAGTCGTTCTGGTAGCTGTTGAAAATGTTCATAAGTCCTAAACTTACTTCCAGACACGCGGTGTTGAACACCTTGAACTCGTATGCCACCTTCACATTGGCATCAAAGAATGATGGGGTGTTGACAGCCTGATCGATGACAGTGCCGGAGCCCTCGAGATGCTGCACGAGCATGCTGCCGGTATAGGTGCCGGATGCGGTGGCTGTCAGTCGCTTGGTTATATTATAGTTAAATGTGAAGTAGCCGTAGAGATCCGGGCTGCGGAAAAGCTTTTTGACAGGGGCTACATCAGGATTCTCACTCCAAACTTCCGGCTCCTTGTAGCGTCCGCGCTGCCATGTCAGGCCGGCCTGAAGCTGTATTTTTGACGAGAATACGGCTTTTCCTTCCACATTCACACCAGCCACGTAGGCACCCGATCCGTTGTAGCGCTCGAGCACGGCATTGCCTTGCGCATCAGGCTCATCGAGTTTGCGTATTGCAAAGACATCGCGCAGGTCGGTATAGAAACCTTCGACCATCAGGTTGGTCATCACTGATCCGAATGTGTGGTAGAGGTCGACCGAAGCACTCAGACTGTTGCTGCTCTCTTGCTTAAGGCCGGGAGCGAGAATGGTGACTACGCGCTCACCCCCGACGATGGCCACGTGGAAGTCTTCATCGTAGGCCTGGGGCGAGCGGAATCCGGTCGAGTAGGAGAGTCGCAGATTGATGTTGTCGGTCGGATTGTAGCGGATATTGGCACGAGGCGACACGATGGCATTGTGGATCATAGAGTGCTTGTCTACGCGGGCTCCGATCAGGAATCCCCAGCGATCGTTTCTCCATTCATTCTGTGCATAAGCGCTGTAGATGTTGACCTTCTGCATCTCGTCGTGGTCATAGCCGAGAGTCACGTCGTGGAGCTTGTTGTAATTGTATTCGATGCCGCTGACCAGCTCTGCGGGCATGAACCAAAGACGATCAAATGAGTGGGTGTATTGCGAGCCGGCTGTGACTACAAGGTCGTGCGTGCGACCATAGGCGTTGGGGTCCATCTCGCTGCCGTAGTAGCTCGAGCGGCGGGTATTCTGAGTGGCGGCGTAGACATTGACGTGATTGTTGCGTGATGTCGACCACCAGTCCCAGGCGAGTTCGCCGGCATGGATGTAGTGCTCGACCTGCTCGGCCACCCATACATCATGTGCAGGCTTGTCGAGTTGGTCGCCACCGCGACGATATTCGTGGGTGGTGTGATATTCGCCGGTGATGCGGTTGTTGGCATCGGGACGCGCGAATACCCTGACGCCGAGAGTCTGAGATTTTAGTGCGGCCACTTCCGTAAATCCATCTCCGTTATGGTCATAACCGTCGCGATTGCGGCTCTGACCGTAGAGGGTCATGCCGATGCTTGTGTTGTCGTTGACCAGAGAGGCATTGAATGTCGTGTTGTTGTCCAGCGATCCCGACAGACCTACTGAAGAGAGTGTGTGAGCAGCCTCGGCATAGTTGGTCACGGGGTCTTTTGTTATGATGTTGATTGTTCCGCCAATAGCAGAGGCGCCGAACAGAGCCGAGCCGCCTCCTCGCATGACCTCAACACGGTCTATCATGTTGGCCGGAATCTGCTCCAGGCCGTAGACGCCGGTCAGCGCTGAGAATACGGGGCGCGAGTTCATCAGGATCTGTGAGTAGTGGCCGTCCAGTCCGTTGATTCTCACCTGTGTGAAGCCGCAGTTCTGACAGTCATTTTCGACTCTGACACCGGGCTGAAAGTTTAGTCCGTCGGCAAGCGAGCTTGCGTTGACCATATTGAAGAGTTTGTCGGTCACTACATTGACCATCGTGGGGCTGAGTCGGCGTTTCTGCTCGCTCTTGCTGCCGGTGACTACCACCTGATCAAGCATAAAGGCGTCAGACTCTACGTCAAAATTCTCTTCGAGTGTCTTGTTGGCTTCTACTTTGACGGGACGCTGCTGGCTTTTGTAGCCTACCATCGTGGCTTCCAGGATATAGTCGCCGGGCTTGATGTTGCGCAGGGTGTAGTGGCCCGACGCATCGGTAACGGTGCCTATGGCGGTGCCTACCAAGTGGATTGAATAGTAACTGAGATGCTCACCTGTCTCTGCATCTACTACGTGACCCACGATATTCGCATCGCTCAGGGTCTCTGCTTTAGATATTACTGATGAGAAGATTAGCGCAAAGGCAATAAGTATCCTATTGAAATTTGACATAATGATTGGTTTTCCGGGATTTGCGGAACTAAATAACCGTGTATAGCTGTTTCACGATACAAATATACGAAAAATTACAGAGAAAGTATGTTGCAAATTTCGCCTACGGAGTAAATGCTGTCGGAGGTGGTGATGACTGCTTTCACGCCCTCGAGCTGTTCGAGCATTTCGATTGCGTCAGTCACGGGCATCGCCATTGTGGCGGTTGCGAGTGCATCGGCTATGGCGCAGTTGGGCGCTATGATGCTGGCTGACAGGATTCCAGTCTGTATCGGTCGACCTGTCGTCGCGGATATCGTGTGTCCGTAGCGTCGGTTGCCGGTCTCGTGGTAGTTGCGATAGTTGCCTGAGGAGGCTACCGCGCAGCCGGTCAGCTCTATTGTGGCCATACCGGTTCGTTTTGAGTCGAAATGCTCGGCAGGTGCTTCGAGCATGATGCGCCATAGGCGTCCACGGTCATTATGCCCTCGGATAGTGATTTCTCCTCCGATTTCTACCATGCTGTTTGTCACTCCGTTGCGGCTCAGCATGTCGCTGATAAGGTCGCAAGCATACCCCTTTGTAATAGCCGAGAAGTTGAATGTGGTTTCGGGTGTCTTTTTCGAGATAAGACCCTCCGATATATTACAGTCGGCTATTCCTACGTGCGCGAGCGCTGAGTAGATAGCAGAATCGGTCGGAAGAGCTTGGCTGTCAGTTTTGTCGTAACCGAAACCCCACAGATTGATGAGGGGCGAGAGGGTGGGATCGAAGGCTCCTCCCGAGAGGTTGTTGACAGTCTGAGAAGTCTGGAAGATAAAGTCGATCAGCGTATCGGTCTGATCGGTCTCGTTGCGGTTGATCTGAGATATCCTCGAGCCGGGAAGGAAGGGGGATAGCGACATCTCGACGCGGCTGAATGTGGCTACGATCGAGT
Organism: Bacteroidales bacterium; assembly: GCA_014800605.1. Lineage (GTDB taxonomy): Bacteria > Bacteroidota > Bacteroidia > Bacteroidales > Muribaculaceae > JAAVFS01. The sequence continues at coordinate 47,752 of JAAVFS010000122.1, forward strand.
CGTCAAGCGAGTTGACGCTCTGGTATTTGATGGAGTAGGATGTGTTCCAGATGACGCCCTGCATAGTGTGCCAGCGGTAGTCGCGGCTGCAAGATGCTGAGATTAGAGACAGCGCGCCGAGGGCTGCGGCTGCGAGGGGCTTCATGCTTTGGGGCGTTTTAGCGTAAAGGTGAATTGCAGACCGCCGCTTTCGCGATTGGCTACAGTGATCGTGCCGCCGAGTGCATTGATAGTGCTCTTCACGATCGGCAGGCCGAGACCTGTGCCACCATTGCGACGCGAGCGCCCGGTATCTACGCGATAGAAGCGCTCAAAGAGGTGGGAGACACTTTCGGCAGGCACTCCGACACCGTCGTCATAGAATACGAATGTATAATTGTTGTCGGTGGTGTCGATGCACTTGATGTTGATTTCCGAACCCTTGGAGTAGAAAGCCGCATTCTTTATCAGGTTGTGGAGCATCGCGCTCAGGAGGGCCTTGTTGCCAATGACTGTGCAGTCAAACGGCAGAGCCATCTTAACCTCCATCTGTCCGGCGAGTCCGCTCAGCTCTACCTCTTCGATAGTGCTTGCTACGAGCTCATGGAAGTCGACCGGCTCGGTCGAGATAGCGTCCTGCGATTCCTCCAGACGAGTCATGGTCGACAGGTCGTTGAGCAGGTCGGTCAGACGGTTGGCCTGTTGCTGGGCTTTGGAGAGGAAGTGCTTCTGTGCGCTCTCGTCCATATCGGGAGTGTCCATTATGGTGTCGAGATATCCTTTGATGATACCGACCGGGGTTTTCAGCTCGTGTGAGATGTTGTTGGTCAGCTGGCGCTTGAGTTTGGCACGCTCTTCGATGGCGTGAAGAGCCGTGTTGTGCTCGTGCTCGCGGGCTGCATTAGCTGCGCTTCGGGCATTGTAGATATGGATGATCTGGCGTGAGATGTCGCCGAGCTCGTCATTGGGGAACTTGCTGTAGATCATGAAGTCGCGGTCATTGGCCGCACGATCGGCAAAGTCCTTGAGGAGCGTTATATTGCGAGTGATGTGGCGGGTGGTGATGTAAGCGACTATCGTTATGCCCACGAGGAAGATTCCGATGATGATCCAGAGAGCTAAGTCGGCTTTTATGGCGTTGGCCACAGAGTTATTGAATGGCATTACCGTGCGGATGACAATCGTAGAATCGGGCGACAGCATACTATTCATGTAGAACAGCTCGTCGGGCGAATAGCCTACGAACTCCATTGTCATGTCTTCGAGATCGCTGCCGTCGATCAGTCCGTCATTGTCGATGTCGGTAGCGTCGGGCAGGTGCATGGTGTATCCTTTTTTGTCGATAAAGGTGCCATAGTGGGCGTCATAGACGGCTACGAGCACGTCCTCAAGCGGAGTGCCTCTGAAGAAGTCCTCCATATAGTCGAGATAGTCTTTCATCTCTGACTCAGAGGTGTAGTGAGACATCAGGACGGTGTTGAACACCTCAAGCTGGGTGGTCAGCATTTCGCGTCGATATCCCTTCTCGCGTTTGTACGAGATGATACCTACTGCTATGACTGAAATCCAAAGTAGTACGACAATCGGCAGAAAAAGCCGAGTCTGAAGGCTAAATCTCCTCTTTAAAACCATAGCCGAATCCCAGTCGTGTGGTGATGTGAGCGCCATACTCGCCAAGTTTACGACGGAGGCGGGCTATATTGACGTCGACAGTGCGGTTGGTGACTACCGCATTGTTGGGCCATACATTTTTGAGGATGTCCTGGCGCGAATGAATGCGGTTGCGGTGTGTCATAAAGAACAGCAGGATATCGAATTCGTTGCGCGACAGAGTGACAAGCTGGCCGCCGATGTAGCACTGCTTCTCGTTGCGGTCGATGCGCAGTGTCTTGAATGTGATGTCAGGCTCGTAGTGACCCTGAGCGATGTTGGTGGCTACTGTCTGAGATATGTTGGAGCGGCGTAGTACGGCACGAACGCGTGCAAGCACGGCTCCGATGATAAATGGCTTGGTGATATAGTCGTCGGCGCCGATGTTGAGGCCCATTACGGTGTCATCCTCACCGGAGAGGGCTGAACAGAATATGATGGGTATGCGCTCCGTAGCTGCATTGTTCTTCAGCTTTTTAACAAAGTCGAAGCCGCTCAGGCGGTCCATCATAATATCCACAATCATAAGCGAATAGCTCGGCAGATCCATGGTGAGAGCTTCTTCAGCGCTCAGGGCGGTGTCTACCTCGTAGCCTTCCTTCTCGAGGTTGTACTTTAATATTTCGCAGATTGACTCTTCGTCGTCGATTACAAGTATTTTAATGCGCATGATTTGGAAATCTGTGTAATTTGACGCGAAGTTAATGAAAATTAACGATATTTGACCGTTAAATAGCGTTAAAAGTCTTCACTGATCATGTCATGGAAATCGTCATCTTCATCTGGAATGTAGCCGAATGAGTCATCCTCGAAGTCGTCAGACTTGGTGTCCCAATCGTCGACAGATGAGAAGTCGGATTCAGGAGTCGAATTTCTGTCGGATTTCACGGTCGGAAATTTGTGTGTGACTTTCGACTTCTTTTTCTCTCCAAAAATCCATCGGTAGATGATGATCTCTTCAAGCCATTCGCTGATTCTCATAGTCGCCTCTTATTTATATACAAATGTAGGAGATTTTTTCTACATGGGAGTCGGGTGGTATGGAATATGGGTGGTTAAGTTATGTTAAATTAGTACGACGTTTGTCAACGCCCTCTTTGTGCCTATCGTTATATGAAATATAATTGTTAAATTTGATAATCAAACGGCTCTTTATCCCCCGTTCTCAATTATAGAAATGAAACCGGAAGATTATACTTTCAGCACCGAAATCAAGGTGCGCGACTACGAGGTCGATGTGCAGGGTATCGTCAATAATGCACGCTATCTTCACTATCTGGAGCATACCCGACATGAATTTTGCGAGATGGTAGGCTACACATTCCGTCAGATGCATCTCGACGGCTGTGACCCTGTGCTCAAACGCGCGGAGATAGACTATCTGACTCCGCTCGGCCTCGGCGACACTATGATCAGTTGCCTTGATATCGTGCGCAAAGGGGCGAGGTATATTTTCCGCCAGGACATCTATAAGCCTGATGGGACCCCGGTAGTCAGAGCCAGGACTACAATCGTGATAATCAGGGATGGACGCCCGACGCGTGGTGATGAGCTCGCCGAGGCCTTCGGCCCGTATCTTAAGGCCGATGTCTGACTCGCTGCTGACATATCGCATAGCGCTCTCGCTCCTCCCCGGTGTCGATGCTTCGACGGTCGGAGAGCTGATTGCTGTGTTCGGCTCGGAGCGGGGTGTCATCGAGGCTATGGAGTCGGAGATGAAAGCTATACCCGGTTTGCCGAAGAGTCTGGTGAGCACGCAGACGCGCTTTAAGGCTCTCGAGACGGCGCGCACCGAAACTGAGTATCTTGCTACTACGTCAATCACACCGATCTGGTGTACCGACGAGTTATACCCCGCCAACATGCGAGGGATGGTCGGCGCACCTCTGATGCTATATACGGCGGGCAAAACCGACTTTTCATATCGCCCCGTCGTCAGCATTGTCGGCACCCGCCATGCTACCCCCTACGGCATTTCTTTCACTGAGCGGCTCGTGGCTGAGCTCGCAGAGGCTAATCCCGAGACTATCATTGTCAGTGGCTTGGCTTATGGTATTGATATAGCTGCACATAGGGCGGCGCTGAAAGCCGGCCTCTCGACAGTGGCTGTCGTGGCACACGGCCTCTCGACGATCTATCCCGCTGCTCACCGGGAGGTGGCATCGCGCATGGTGGTCGCGGGTGGTGCGGTGTTGACAGAGTATCTTCACGATATATCGCCGCTTCGACCTCACTTCCTTGCTCGAAACCGTATCATCGCCCGAGTGGCCTCGGCGGTTGTCGTGGTGGAGTCGTCGGAAAAGGGTGGGGCGCTCTCGACTGTCAGGCACGCTGTCACTGCCCACCGCCCGGTCTTTGCTCTCCCGGGGCGAGTGACCGATATGTATAGCGCCGGATGCAATAAGCTGATATCTGACGGAGTCGCCTCTCTGCTGACGTCGGCCGACACGATAATCGATGCACTCGGGTGGCCCCGCAGCGAAAAGTCGGAGGCGGCTTCCCCCTCGGCTTCTCCGCTCGACGGACTGAACGCCGAAGAGGTCGGCATCCTGCGCGCGATAGCTATGGAGCCGGCGGCTGACAATGACTATATTACTGCTGTGACCTCAATTCAGCCTCATGTCCTTATGGCCTATCTTATCGGTCTGGAGATGAAGGGGCTGATATCATCCGTCGCCGGCAACCGTTACCACCTGCAAATCCCTTTTGACATAAATTCTAAACCTTAATTCTGATATGGAACAGCGTATTATCCCCTCATCCGAGTTAATCATCAATTCTGATGGATCTGTATTTCATCTTCACCTGAAGCCGGAGCAACTGACCGACCGCATCATTCTCGTCGGCGACCCGGGCCGTGTAGATATCGTTGCCTCGTTTTTCGACAGCCGTACATTTGAAGTGTCGTCGCGCGAATTTCACACTATCGGAGGTACATATAAAGGAAAGCCCATTATGTGTCTGAGCCACGGCATAGGCCCTGACAATATCGACATCGTCATCAACGAGCTTGACGCACTCGCCAATGTAGACTTCGCCACTCGCGAGGTCCGATCGGAGCATCGCCAGCTGACAATGGTGCGCATCGGCACATCGGGCGCTCTGCAGCCTGAGCTTAAACTCGGTACACCTGTCATAGCCACAAAGGCTATCGGATTTGACGGTGTGCTCAACTATTATGCAGGCCGTAATGAGGTGGCCGATCTTGACTTTGAAAACGAATTTGTACGCCAGACAGCGTGGAACCCACTCTGGGCGCGCCCCTATGTCGTGGATGCCGATCCCGAACTCGTGGAGCGCATCGGCCGTGATGATATGGTGCGTGGCAATACCATTTCAGCAGTGGGATTTTACGGTCCCCAGGGTCGCCGGCTTCGTCTGCCCCTCGCTTCGCCCACCCTCAATCAGACTATCGAACAGTTCCGCTATGGAGATCAGAAGATCACCAACTACGAGATGGAGAGCGCTCCGCTCCAGGGACTCGGCCGCCTGATGAGCCACAAGGCTATGACTGTCTGCTCGATCATCGCCAACCGCATGAATACCGAGGCTAATCCTAACTATAAGACCGCTGTGACAGATTTAATAGCGACCGTACTTGACAGAATCTGAGACGACATACTGTGACGGGCTGACCACTCAGCCATTCATCGTTGCTCCCTCCGCCCATGCTCGCGCAGCGCTCAGTCTCAGCGCGAGACGGTGGTGGGCGGTGGTGGTCTTGCCTCCGCTGGCGTGTCTTGTCGCATCGGTCTATAATCCGATGCTTATCATTGCGGCGCTGATATGGATTCTGCAATTGGTGCCCCCGGCCATCATATTTATCTACGCCTCCGTCCTGCTTCGCCCGTCGGTGGCTGTGATGTTGCGCCCGCATGTGGTATCGTTCGGAGAGGAGTATATCGATGTCGAGTTTCCCGCTCAGGAGCAGGACGAGGATGATACTACGTTATCCCGACTTCAGCCTATCCGAATACCGAAAACATCAATCACTGCAATTCAAGAAGTGTCGGACTATGTGGCAATTACATATCGTTATGAGGGGCACAGGTCGTTGCTTCTGCTTCCGGTAGGCTGTCTATCGCGGGAGTCATTGATCTATCTCGCTAATCTATAAATAAAGAGCCTCGACAGAATTGCTGCCGAGGCTCTTTGCGTTATATGTTTAGTTATTTTTTAGTTGTGATGTCAATCCTGTTGTTTTGCTTATCGACTATTATTGCGGAAATTGATTCGGTGGGGAGGGCTTCAACTTGTTGGGTAGTCGCTTTTTCGCCATCGATATAGATATCAGGATCTCCATTGGATGCTGAGTTACCTTTCTTTATGGTAATGACATCGGCGTCACTTTTTTTGATGGATTTTACTCCGACTACTACGATTTGAGAGTCGTTGAAGAAGTTGCTGAGGTCAAAGGGGACTTCTTCGCCGTTGATGATGAGTGTGAGAGTCGGATTTTTATATTCACCTGAGAGCTTGAAGTTGGCTGTGATTGTTGCATTGCCATCGATCAGGCTACAGTCTATCGAGTTGGCTTCAAAGGTTTTTCCGTCGGTAGCGAAAGTCGCACCTGTAACCGACAGATGATTGCCGATACCGATACCTTTGATTGTGATGGATGTTCCCTGACCATCCTTGCTGATATTGGTGACCTGATAAGGAGTGACAGCGATTTTGTCGTCAGACGCTTTTTTGCTATCTTCGCTGACTGAAATAGCGCTGTTGCTGATTGTCGAGATGGCAGCGCGAATGGCCGGCGCAGAGACAACTCCGACGGCTAAAGCGAGCATAGGCACAAGTGCAAGGGCTTTGAATCGACGCCCGGCACGACTTTTTTCTTTGTACATCATGGTGATACGTTTTTTAAGATTACTATGATTGAGGCTGTTGGCTAAGGACGGGAATCTGGAGCCAACAGCTTTTTCTATTAAAAGCATCTGATATTCCTGCGCATCATGGCCGCTGTCGATGACGGCCATATCGGCCTGGTATTCGTGGACGAGCATCAGTTCATCGCGCATGAGCCACGCGGCGGGGTTGAACCAATTGATGATGCAGACAATCTGGGCTATGAGTAGGTCGATCCAGTGGCAGGATGCAACGTGCTTGATTTCGTGTGCGATGATAGCTGAGGAGTTTTTCCCGTAGTCGTGGCGGCTTATGACTACATACGTCATCCAGCTGAAAGGAGCATAGCGCTCGTTGTCTGTCACTACCAATGTGTATTGGCCTTGGTCGATTTTTTGGCCTGAGCGAATGACTGTCGAAAGTCTGATCCATGTGATTAAGGTCTTGATAAGGACTATTGACATGCCTGCAATGAATATCCAGATCAGTATTGTGCCCCAGACGGGCTTGGCAGTCGGGGTTGAAATCCCGCTGAGAACCTGTATATCATCGAAATGGATCGCATCAGTGGTGGATGCGGTGGTGATTTTTTTGATGAGATAGGTCCTTGGTATGGCAAGGAATGATATTGCATAGATCGACAGGAGTACTGCACGGTTGAAGCTATGCAGATTGTCTCTCGACAGGAATAGCCGGTAGGAGAGATACATGGCGAGCATCAGGATGCCGCTTATAATTGAGTAAGAGAGAAATGTGCCCATATCACTTACCTTTGTTCTCGACGAGTCGAAGTAACTCTTTCAGCTCGTCAGCGGAGATTTTGTCTTCGGCTACGAGGGCTGAGACAGCTCCGTAGTAGCTGCCTCCGAAGTAGTTTTTGATAAAATTGCCGAAGCTGCGGTTACGGAAGTACTCCTTTTCAACTTTCGCGAAATATAGGAATGCACCGGCCGATTCTGAGTGATCAACAAAGCCTTTAGCCTCAAGTCGGCGTACGACAGTCGATACCGTGTTGACATGAGGTTTAGGGTCTGGATATAGTTCAACGAGTTTGCTGATCAATATCGGACCATGATTCCAGAGGAGTTGCATCAGCTCTTCTTCCTTCGGTGTGAGTTTGTCTTTTGTTGTGGTTCGCATAACTATTTTTGTAGTTTACGGTGCAAATGTAGTAACTATATTTGTAGTTGCAAACCTTACGAAGGAATTTAACTCATGTTAACTACATTTGTAGTTGCCGTATTTTGGAGGTAGAACTTGTCAGCATTATCGAACTGGCACTAAAGCAGCGAAGGCTGCGGTGGGGTTGTCCACTCGCAGCCTTCGGCTTGTAAACTGATCGATGGCGTGAGCTTATTTCTCGCGCATAAATACGTTGATAGGGGTGCCGTTGAAGTCCCAGTTTTCACGGATCTTGTTTTCAAGATAGCGACGGTATGGTTCTTTGACCCACTGTGGAAGGTTGCAGAAGAATATAAATGTCGGTACGGGCGCTCCTTTGAGCATGGTGATATACTTTATCTTCACGTACTTGCCCTTGTTGGCTGGTGGTGGGTATGCTTCGATAGCTTCCTGCATCACGGTGTTGAGCTGTGATGTCGGCACAGTGCGTTTGCGATTTTCATATACCTTCACGGCGGTCTCCAATACTTTGAAGATACGCTGCTTGGTGAGAGCAGAAGTGAAGATGATGGGGAAGTCGGTAAAAGGTGCGAAGCGCTCGCGAATGGCCGCTTCATAGTGTTTGATAGCGGTGATTGACTTGTCTTCGACCAGGTCCCACTTGTTGACACATACGACCAGACCCTTCTTGTTTTTCTGGATGAGGGAGAAGATGTTGCTGTCCTGGCTCTCGATGCCGCGAGTGCCGTCGATCATCAGGATGCAGACGTCGCTGGCCTCGATAGCGCGGATCGAACGAATCACGGAGTAGTATTCGATATCTTCGTTGACCTTGTTTTTCTTGCGGATACCGGCTGTATCGACGAGGTAGAAGTCAAACCCGAATTTGTTGTAGCGGGTGTAGATGCTATCGCGTGTTGTGCCGGCGATGTCGGTCACTATATGTCGGTCTTCGCCGATGAAGGCATTGATCAGAGATGATTTACCTGCATTCGGTCGTCCTACTATGGCAAATTTGGGGATGTCGTCGAGGCGCTCTTCATCGTCCTCTTTCTCGGGGAGCTTCTTGACTACTTCGTCGAGAAGGTCGCCTGTGCCATAACCGCTGACGGCCGATACGGGATAGGGCTCACCCAGTCCCAGCGAGTAGAACTCGGCTACATTGTAGAGCCAGTCGTTGGAGTCAACCTTGTTGGCTACGAGGATGACAGGTTTCTTTGACTTGCGAAGGATTTCGGCAACATGGTCGTCGAGGTCGGTGACGCCATTCATCGCATCGACTACAAACAGAATCTCATCGGCCTGCTCAATGGCAAGGTTGACCTGCTTGTTGATCTCGCTTTCAAATACGTCTTCGCTATTTACTACCCAACCGCCGGTATCGACGATTGAGAATTCTTTGCCGTTCCAGTCGACTTTGCCGTACTGTCGATCGCGTGTTGTGCCAGCCGTCGGATCTACGATGGCGGTACGCGTCTGTGTCAGTCGGTTGAAGAGTGTCGACTTACCCACATTGGGTCGGCCTACTATTGCTACTAATTGTCCCATAATTATTTCACAAAGTTAAGTTAAATATGTGAAATCCGCAATAATTTATTCGATGTAGCCGAATGACTTCAGCTTGTTCTCGCGATTACGCCAGTTGGCTTCGACTTTGACAAACATCTCGAGGTAGACACTCTTGCCAAAGAATTTCTCGATATCCTTGCGGGCTTCGGTGCCGACGCGCTTGAGCATAGATCCTCCCTTGCCAATGATAATGCCTTTCTGAGAGTCGCGCTCTACATAGATGACGGCCATGATGTGGATCGACTTTTCGCTCTCCTCGAACTTCTCGACGATGACTTCGGTCGAGTAGGGGACTTCCTTGTCGTAGTTGAGGAGAATCTTCTCGCGGATGATCTCAGTCACGAAGAATCGCGCGGGCTTATCGGTCAGAGCGTCTTTGCCGAAGTAGGGTTCTGATTTCGGTAGAAGCTCGACGATGCGTGCCATGAGGTTGATTACATTGAAATGCTCCTTGGCCGAGGTCGGGAAGATTTCTGCATTCGGGAGAAGCTCTTTCCAGCGGGCTACGATAGATTCGAGCTCCGACTGCTCTTTTACGAGGTCGATCTTGTTGATTACAAGCAGTACGGGGACTGTCTCTTTAGCCACTTTTGCAAGGAAGTCGGCATTCTTGGTCGGATCCTCCACGACGTCGGTGACGTAGAGCAGGATGTCAGCATCGGTCAGCGCTCCTTCGGAATATCCGAGCATGCTTTCCTGAAGTTTGTATTTAGGTGAGAGTACGCCGGGGGTGTCGGAAAATACGATCTGATATTCGGGGGTATTTACGATACCCATTATACGGTGGCGGGTGGTCTGAGCTTTGGATGTTATGATGCTGACGCGTTCGCCTACGAGGTCGTTCATAAGGGTGGACTTGCCTACGTTAGGGTTACCTACGATATTGACAAATCCGGCTTTGTGTTCATTTGACATAGTTGATATACTTGTATTTAGGTTATGTGATTTTTTTTTCTTCTATATATAAACAAAAATAGCACCTTAAAAGATGCTATTTTTTGAAATTTTCTTTAGAAAATTAGCATTGATGTCGTAGCATCAATGGCTGTAGTCTTTGGTTTTAAGGAGATTACATGTCCCAGATGAGGTACATCGCGCCCCAGGTAAATCCTGCACCGAAAGCGGTGAGGAGGAGCTTGTCGCCTTTCTTGAGTTTGTGCTTGTATTCGTCGAGACACAAGGGGATAGAAGCGGCGCTGGTGTTGCCGTAATGCTCGATATTGACAAGTACCTTCTCGGGATCGATGCCTGCACGTGAAGCTACGGCCTCGATGATTCGGAGGTTTGCCTGGTGGGGAATCATGTAGTCGATAGTCTCAACGGTGAGGTTGTTGCGGTTGAGGATGTCGACAGAAGAGGTGTACATGTCTGTAACGGCATTTTTGTAGACATAGCGGCCATCCTGGAAGAGATAGTGCTCGCCGGCGTCAAGGGTCTCCTGAGAAGTGGGTTTTACAGAGCCACCTGCAGGCATGACGAGGTGTTCGAGTCCTTTACCGTCGACGTGGAATACAGCATCCATTACGCCGGTCTCTTCTTCAGTTGGCTCAACGAGTACGGCAGCTGCACCATCACCAAAGAGGGGGCAGGTGGCTCGGTCGTTGTAGTTGACCATTGAAGACATCTTTTCGGCGCAGACTACAACTACCTTTTTGCGGAGGCCGGACTTGATGTAGGCGGCAGCATCTTCGAGAGCTACGATGAAGCCTGCACAAGCAGCCTGGATGTCATAGGCGTAAGCGCCGGTGAGGCCGCATCCTTCTACGATAACAGATGCTGTAGAGGGGAAGCGATAGTCGGGGTTGGAGGTTGCGCAGATGAGCAGCTCGATTTCTTCGGGTTTTACGCCGGTTGATTCAATGAGACGGTTGACAGCCTGAATGCCGAGGTAAGATGAGCCGGCACCTTCTTTCTTGAGGATGCGGCGCTCTTTGATGCCTACGCGAGTTGTGATCCACTCGTCGTTGGTATCAACCATCTTAGAGAGCATTTCGTTGTCAAGTATGTCATCGGGCACGTATGAAGCGATGCCGGAAATTCTTGCGTGTAGCATATCTTGGAAATTCAATTCTTGATTGGGGTATGTCTATAAATGGCAAAACATCTCCATCGAGCCGTTAACTGACTTGTCTGTCGGCTCTTGGAGGTGTTATTGCTTTTGCTGCTCACTCTGGAGCCGAAGCTTAGACGGCAGCAGTCTTCTCGATAGCGAGTTTGCCACGATAGTAGCCACACTCACCACATACGCAGTGATATACATGCCATGCGCCACAGTTGGGGCATACTGCCAAAGTGGGCATTGCAGCCTTATCGTGAGTTCTACGCTTTGCGGTGCGGGTCTTTGATTGTTTGCGTTTAGGATGTGCCATGGTTGCTTTTAGTTATGTTTAATTATTTTCTTTTAAATCTTTAAGTTTATCCCAGCGGGGATCAGTCGAGCCGGTCTCAGTGTCCTGAGCGTCCATGGAGTCCATCTCGTCGATGAGTTCTTCCTGAAGGGCGGCATCTTCATCGTTAGCGGCAGCCGTGCGATGCTTGCGGAGCAGAGCGCTCATGGCGCGATTGCATTTGCCCATGGGGTGAACATGCTTGATGGGGATTGCCAGCGAAACGGTGTCATACATCATGTATGCGATATTGAGATAGGCATCGCTTTCGGGAATCTCGAGGATGTCGTCATTGTCGTCACGATAGTCGTCGCCATATTTTACGAGGATATGGTAGTCAGTATCGATCGGCAGGATGAGGTCGTCGAGGCAGCGGTCGCACAGAAGAGTGACTTCTCCGTCAAATTTGAATGAAAGAGCATAGGTGTCACCCTTATGGTCTACAACGAGTTTTACCGCAACATTTGCGTCGCGGATATCGCTGCTCTCCATGTCGGTAAAGAACTGCTTGCCAAGTGTGTACTCAAATTCGTGAGTGCCGGCAGGCATGCTTTTGAGAGGTAGTTTATATGCTGTAAATTTTCCCACTGCAGTATAATACTTGCAAAAACTTTGCAAAGATAGATATTTTTTTCGATAATTTCAAACGATGCTCACTAAAAAAATCGTCAAACTACTATAAAACAAAATACAAGACCCTCAGGCGCGGTGCCCGAGGGTCTTTCGTTTATGCTCCTTCGGAGCGGTTTGTGACTGTTGCCTTATTTGAGGTGTGCCTTGACGGCGCGCTCAGGTGTGGCGACGATGTAGATGCCCGGTGTGAGGTGCTTGCGGTCGATCTTTATGCCGGAGAGGTTGTAAATGGTCTCGGCGCCGGTCAGAGAGTCGATTGTGATCTCTTCGATTCCTGATACGGTGACAGTGACTGTGGTGTGTGTGGCGCGGGCTGTGCCATGATTGTAGACGGGGACTACTGCGTATTCATGGTCGAATGTGCCTGGCTTGTCAGTGGGGAGTGTGTCGACGAATATGGTGTCGTTGACGGGCTCCGAGGAGATCTGCTCGCCATTGCGGAATACGTGGTAGCCGGTGATTTCAAGATCTTCGGGCACGGCTGATGTGCCTTGGTAGGTGACATCATCTACGAAAAGGGCGCATGAGTCGTAAGCGTCGTGGCAGATGGCGAAGTAGGTTGCACCTTCGGGGAGCTTGTAGCTGTAGAGCATCCACTCTTCGGAGAGGTTGTCGGTAGCAAGACCTGTTACTTCGGTGAGAGCCTCGGTGAAGCAGTCGACGGTGTTGCCGGTGGTAGAGTAGTAGACTGTGAATGACTCCGGCCATGCGATGCTGAAGCCCTTTGCCCAGAAGGTGATGGTCTGCTCACGGCCTGAGAGGCGGGGTGAGATGAGCCAGTTGTCGTTGAGGGCGCTCTGTGCGCTGGGTGCGAGCATGAAGCTGTTGCCGCTGTGAGGAGCTGCGTCCTCCCAATACTGATCGGGCACTTCGGCTATTACTCGGTTGAAGAGCTGGAATGCCATGGGAGCGGTCTGGTAGGGGTTGACGAGTTCGCGGAAGATGTTGTAGGTCTTGGTCTGGTCGCCATCGTAGACGGTCCATTCGCCGGGACCGGAGATGGTAAGCGGGGTGTAGTCGTCGCTCTCGAAGTCATCCTCGATGGTCACGGGCTCCTTGAGGTGATCCCAGTTGGGAGCTGTCCATGAGAGTGTCACGGTGTTGTCGCCGTTGGGTTCGCCTGCGAGCTCGGTTACAGAGGGATAGATCGGGTAAACGACTTCGACGGTTGCTGAAGTGACGTATGCGGCGTCGGTGGCTACACCCTCGGCAGAGAATACGATCCTGAAGTCAAGTTCGTCGTCGGCAAACAGGGGTACGTTGTAGTCGAATTCGACAGTGGCGAGTGCGCGAGAATCAAGAGCTGCGAGTTCTTTTGAGTCAATCATTTCGTCGCCTAAGAAGAGCTGAGCTACAGGCGAGATGGCAGTCTTACCGATATTCTCGATCTGGGCTGTGAGCTTGATGTCAGATCCGGGGGTTGCCTTGGCTGGGGCGTTGACGGGGAAGACGCGGAGTGAGTTGCCGGCAAGGTCGCGGATGCAGATGTTGTCGAGGGGTATGCTCCAGGTGTGCTCGTCGTCATTGTGGTTGGCGAGCATCCGTATTTCAAACTGAATGGCACCCTTAGCTTTGTAACTGTCGAGGGGGATTTGGGCGAGAGTCCAGTCTGTAGCGGGATTTTCCTTGAGGTCGATGGTCTTCGCAATTTTGAGCGAGTCGGTTCCACCGGCGATGAGTACATCAATGGTGCTACCTTGACCCTGATACCAGAATTCGAGAACGGGCTCGGTAGCTTTGGAGATGTCTGTGCGGACAGAGATGAGTCCAAGCAGAGCGTCTTTGTCAACCGGGAGCCAGAAGAAGAAGCCGTTGTCGCCGTCGCGTGATTTCAGTGGCTTGGGTGCGTCGGGATCCTCAGGGTCAATCAGAGATTCGAAGTAAGAATCGTCCATTGTACCATACTGCTGGAGCAGGTTCTTTCCGTCAGACTCTGACATCCAGATGCCATCATAATATCCGTCAACGAAAGATTCTGAGAAGGGCATGGGAGCGGGCTCACCGGCTGTGATGATATTGGAGACGCCTTCAAGTGAGTAGTAATCGCCTACACCGGCAGTCACCTGATAAGCGAAGAAGTCCTGCTCGCTCAGGTCGCTATAGTTGATAGTGTAGGAGGTTTCGGATGTGGTGCCGATAGCGGGATCGTAGTATGTGCCGAATGCATCGAAGATGTAGTATGTGATACTGTCAGTATCGACATATCCACCGTTTTCGCCGACCTCGCCGGGTGCGTTCCAGGTCAGTGTGGCTGATTTGTAGTCATCGGCTACTGTTAGGGTGACATCGGTAGGAGCAAGAGGAGAGTCGGGACCGCAGAAGATGCTCTTGTATTCTACTACCTCGCCGGCTACGTCTGCGACATAGGCCACTGCGGTAAAGCGGTTGTTATAGCCGGCATACATGTCGACTTCCTGGGTAATGACCTGTCCGGGAGTCACTTCGTCAAAGGTGTAGGTGTCGACACCCCAGCGTGAGGTAAGCACGACCTTTGTGATCTCTTTCAGGTCATCGCCTGAGACGGTCTTGGTAGGAGCTGTATAGGTCAGGGTAGCTTTCAGTTCGCCCTTGGGAGCTACGACCCATGAGAGCTCACCGGCTGCCGGTGGATCGATTTTAACGATCTCGCCTGCTGTGACGCTCAGTTTGTGGAGCTTAACGGTGGCCTTCTGCTCTTTAGTGGTCAGATTGTGGAGACCGATATAATAGTAGCCGTCATGGGGGATTGCACAGGGATACTCGTAGGTAGTGCGATCCTTGGTGGTGATTACGGTGGTGGGAGCGATCTCGGCAATCATACCTTCGACGGTCGGAGCGGTACCCAGCTTTAGCTCGACAGTCATGCCGGTAGCGCCGGTGCCGATGTATGAGAGGTCGGCAGCTACCGTATAGTCGCCGGCAGTCATGTAGACGGGTACGGTAATGATCCAGTCGTCAGCAGATTCGATTTCGTCGGTATTGGGCAGCATGCAGGGAGTGTAGTCGCTCATTCCGGCGGGTTTCCAGGTGCGGCTATCGGCGTTGGCATCGATTACGGTGTAGTTACTTACAACAGCTACGTCAGACCCGCTTTTGCCCATGTCGTGGCTGAAGGGAGCTTTGATGGCATTTTCGGGAGCCTTGTCGACCGACAGGTTGAAATACTTCACTGTGCCGTTCTGTGCCTTGGTGGTCAGATTGTGGAGGCCTATATAATAGTAGCCCTCGGCAGGAACGTCGACTGCGAATGTATGTTTTGTCTGGTCTTTCGAGTCTTGATTGATGACGGGGGAGACCTCCATGGTCATGGCTTCGACAGTGGGAGCAGTGCCCATCATCAGCTGTGTGGTGATTCCGGTAGCCGAGGCACCCATGATGCCCAGATCGATGGATATATTATATGTACCCTGCTGGAAAAGCACGGGTACTGAGATCATCCAGTCGTCGGATGCCTCTACACCCTCGGCGTTTGGGGGCATACAAGCCGAATAGTTGTTGACAGTAGCGATTTTCCAAGAGCGGTCGTCGCCGTTGGCATCAATAAATGTGTATTTTTTTACTGTTTCGACATCGGCGCTGTTCCTTCCTAAGTCGTGGCTAAAGGGTGCTGTGACAGTATTTTCGGGAGTCTCATCTTCAGCCAGAGTGTTAACACGGACCTTCGCAGGCATCAGTGAATTGCGATGCGACTCTACGTTGAGCTGTTTAAGCGCGCGGTTGCTGCTGCGTGATGAGCGTGTGGCCGCTTGTTGCGCCGATGCAGAAAGGCAGAGTGATGCAAAAAGAGTTGCAAATAGTAACGATTTTTTCATAATAGACACTGTGATAATAGTGTGATTGGTGTGAATTTCTCGCAAAATTAGCTTATTCGCATTTAAATTGCAATTAAAATGCGAATAATTGTTGGAATTTATATTTCAACGGCTTAAAGAAGTATACTAATAAAGTATTAGATTAATAAGCGGTAGACGTCGGCGGTCGTGGCGGCAATGGTGTCCCAGTCATAGCTTCTGAGGTCGTAATCGACGGAACGGTAGGGGCGTTCGAGAGCGGCGATTATCTTTTCGGATAGATCGTTAGGGTTGCCGGGGGCTGCCGGCATGGGATATCCGTAGGCTGAGGGAAACAGGCGCGTGGCCGGCAGGTCGGTCGCAACGATGGGGAGCCTGTAGGTCATGGCCTCAAGCAATGCGATGGGAAATCCCTCGTTGACGCTCGACATGACGAAAAGTCTCGCGTGAGAGTAGAGCTGGCGGAGGTCTTCTCCCTGAGTAAAGCCGGTGAAGATGGTTATGCCGGTGGTGTCGAGAGCTTTGAGCCTGGTGAGATACTGCTCATCATGGTCGGGCGATCCGGCGATTACGAGCTTGGTGTCGCCGGCGAGAGACTGGACGCTTTGTATTAAGTCGTCGAATCCCTTCTCGGGGGTGATTCGCCCGACGGCAAGTATATACTTGCCCGGGGTGAGGTTGTGTTTTTCCAAAAATTCCGTGCCAGTGGAGCGCCAGGTCGGGTTGATGCCGTTAGGTATATAGATGGATTTCTTTCGGATCTTCTCAGGAAATTTTTCCATCTGAAACCGATTGACGAAGATGATGCGCGATGCCGTTCTGAGGGAGATGTATTCTCCGGCTTTGAGTATAAGGCGGCCGATGAGGCCCCACTTCCTGTGCTCGTAGTTGGGGCTATGGTAGGTCAGGACCACTTTGTGGCCGAACAGTCGGAGCAGTGGGGTCAGCAGTCCGGGCCCGATATTGTGGATATTGACGATGCCTGCTTTCCGTCTGGCAATGATGTCGAGGGATGCAAGGAGGGTGTGATACAGAGCTTCAAACCCTTTGAGGCGGGTCGACGGCAGGTCGCGAAACTGTATGCCCGGATACTGTGACGCAGTATCGCTGACATAGGGTCTACGACGGTAGATCTCTACCTCAAACTCTCCCGAGCCGGCGATGCGAGGCCATATCTCGCGACAGTGACTCTCGACTCCTCCCTGGATGCCGGGGAAGCCACGGAGCCCTATAACGGCA
>JAAVFS010000123.1 GCA_014800605.1 Bacteroidales bacterium
ATAAAGGACGAGTTCCTCAAGGTGATGGATATCATATTCTTCATCTTCAAGGCTCTGAAATTTGAGAACTTCGAGGCTCAGATTTCTCTCCGCGATCCTGCCAATAAGGAGAAATACATAGGCAGCGACGAAAACTGGCACCTGGCCGAGCAAGCTATCATCGATGCCTGCAAAGAAAAGGGCCTCAACGCCCGCCAGGAGCTGGGCGAAGCCGCTTTCTATGGTCCCAAGCTCGATTTCATGGTGAAGGATGCTATCGGTCGTCGCTGGCAGCTCGGCACTATCCAGGTGGACTACAACCTTCCCGAACGCTTCCAGCTCGAATACACAGGCGCCGACAATCAGAAGCACCGCCCCGTGATGATTCACCGTGCTCCCTTCGGCTCGATGGAGCGTTTTGTGGCCGTGCTGCTGGAGCACACCGCCGGTCATCTGCCTCTGTGGCTTGCACCCGAGCAGGTGGCTGTGCTACCCATCAGCGAGAAGTTCAACGACTACGCCCGCGAGGTTGCAGCCAAGCTTGAGGAAGCCGAAATACGCTGCACCGTGGACGACCGCAACGAAAAAATAGGCCGCAAGATCCGCGACAATCAGATGCGCCGTATGCCCTACATGCTCATAGTGGGCGAAAAAGAACAGGAAAATGGCGAAGTATCTGTAAGAAAATCGGGTGAAGGTGACCTTGGTTCGATGAAAATCGCTACCTTTGCAGAAAATTTGACTCGTGAAGTCGAAGAAATGACAAAATATTAAATTCCCTGAATGGAGAAAAAACCTTTTCGCCCCGCTCCGCGCCCCATGGCGCCCAAGCGTCCCGCCAATGCAAATAACGCTCCGCGAGGTCCTCGCCGGCCGCCCGAACGTAACGCCTATCCCAACAACATCAACGAGTTCATACGGGCCCGTGAGGTGCGCCTGGTAGGCGACAACGTCACCCCCGGCATTTATTCCATCCAGGAGGCGCAGAAGATTGCCGACGAGCTTGAGCTCGACCTCGTCGAAATCTCCTCGCAGGTAGAACCGCCCGTGTGCAAGGTGCTCGACTATCAGAAGTTCCTGTACCAGCAGAAGAAGAAGGCCAAGGAAATCAAAGCCAAGGCCACGAAGGTGGTGGTTAAGGAGATCCGTTTCGGCCCTCAGACCGACGACCACGACTACAACTTCAAGCTCAAGCATGCAATCGGTTTCCTGCAGGAAGGTGCCAAAGTAAAAGCTTATGTGTTCTTCAAAGGCCGCTCGATCCTCTTCAAAGAGCAAGGCGAAGTCCTCCTGCTCCGTTTCGCCAACGATCTCGAGGACTATGGCAAAGTAGAGCAGATGCCCCTGCTTGAAGGAAAGCGAATGATCATCACGCTCTCTCCCAAAAAGAAATAAGATAACACAGTTTTACTAAACATCCTGTAATAATTTAACAACCAAAAAAATGCCAAAGATTAAAACTAATTCCGGTGCCAAAAAGAGGTTCGCCCTTACCGGATCAGGAAAGATCAAGAGAAAACACGCGTTCAAGAGCCACATCTTGACCAAGAAAACCAAAAAGCAGAAGCGCAACCTTACACACTTCAGCACAGTAGCTCGCGTAGACGAGGCCAACGTAAAGGCATTACTTGGCATCAGATAATCCGCCTCGATTCCCCCCAACAAGGAGCCGAAAAGGATTCACGCTTAAAGCCTACTTAAGTTTTCCCTTAATCAATTAGCGATTTTATTACATTTATTAACCGAATGATTAGCCATCAAAGAGCATAAGCCGCTAACATTCAAAATCTAAAAGTAAAATGCCAAGATCAGTCAATCACGTAGCTTCAAGAGCACGTCGTAAGAAAATTCTGAAATTAACCCGTGGTTACTATGGTTGCCGTCGCAACGTCTGGACCGTAGCAAAGAACACCTGGGAAAAAGGTTTAACCTACGCTTACCGCGACCGCAAGGACAAAAAAGGCAACTTCCGTGCCCTTTGGATCCAGCGTATCAACGCAGCTGCTCGTCAGGAGAACCTCTCATACTCTAAGCTCATGGGCCTTATCCACAAAGCAGGTATCCAGATCAACCGCAAAGTTCTTGCCGACCTCGCTCTCAACAACCCCGCTGCATTCAAAGCCGTTGTTGAAAAGGTTAAGAACGCATAAATAGACGCAGATTTCTCTGAAATAAAGCTCCCGGGTCGTGCTCAAGCACCTCCCGGGAGTCTTATTAAAACCCTATATGACCGAAACCTCTGACCGATACAATCTAAAACGCTTCCTCGAAGCCCAAGAGCTCCTGTACCCGATGGCACTTCTCGAACTTCAGAGAGGACGTAAACGCTCACACTGGATGTGGTACATATTTCCTCAGATCAAAGGGCTTGGACTCTCACAAGCCTCACAATTCTTCGCTATATCTGGCGCAGATGAAGCAAGCGCCTATCTTGCTGATCCGGTTTTAGACGGCAGACTTCGTGCAGTATGCCGGATACTGCTCAATCTACCCGGAAATGACTCTGAGGAAATATTCGGCAATATCGACAGCAAAAAATTACGATCGTCAATGACACTATTTGACGCAGTTGCACCTGACGATATTTTCACCGAGGTCCTTGACAAATACTACGAAGGGAAACGCGACAAGCGTACGCTCGCTATACTTTCGTCCGCACTCTAACGAATTGCGATATCATTTACGCATGATGACCGACAGCGTGCGACCCGAAGCAACTCCAAGTCTGCGCGCCGAGAAGAATCTGTCATGATGACAAAATGAACAGGCCGCAGGCAGAGAAATGTTTTCTGCCCTCACGCCGGCACTAATCAGAGAGTGCTTAATAGCAATCCCGAGGTCGACATGTGGCTTCTTGCCCGGCACTCTCACCACAGCTCCAGCTATCGAGTCAAACTGCTCGGCCACCTCCTCGCCTACCTCAAAGCAATCCACGCAAATCGACGGTCCCATCCAGACGCGGAAAAACTCAGGGGAAGCTCCAAGCTCAACCATCCGGTCAACACACTTTGCGGCTATCCCTCCCACCGTGCCTCGCCATCCGGAGTGAACGGCTCCGATTACCCCGGCAACCGAATCAGCCATAAGCACTGGCACGCAGTCAGCCGTGTTGATAGCAAGCGCCACATTACGCTCTGCAGTCACAAGCCCGTCTACCCCCTCAAGTGGTCCGATCGCACCTCGCCCTACAACAGCGATCTCAGTAGAATGAGTCTGACGAGGAGTGATCAGCGACTCATCGTCGATACCGAGCCACTCACATAAAGCAAAGCGACACTCCCTGATGTGGTCCGGAGTATCGCCTGTACAGTTGCAAAGTGAGAATCCTGAATATGGAGCAGCCGTCTCGGCATCTGCCCCTCTCTCGGTAGAAAACACCAGGATATCCGGCGTAGACGGATACTTACTTATCGAGATCTTCATCTTCGGCCTCTACATCCTCGTCCCAGTCGTAGTCCTCATCAAGCATCTCAGAGTCATAGTTCTCTCCAAAATCCTCCTCATCTTCCGGAGCGGGGACATTCTCGAAGATAAACTCATCCTCCTCGCGTACGCGGTGATGACCGTCAAGCGGACGGTGAGTGATAGGAACAGCCTCGATGCGGTTTTTATCGTCAGTGATAGCCGTCCAGAGCATGTCCTTAAGCTCTGTCAGTCCATATCCGGTCACGGCTGAGATGAATACATGAGGCAGATCCTCGGGCAGAGTCTTTTCGATCTCGGCCATCAGCTCGTCATCGAGCATATCACTCTTTGAGATCGCCAGCAGGCGGGGCTTATCCATCAACTGCGGATTAAACTGCTCAAGCTCGCGCAGAAGCACTTCATACTCCTTGCGGATATCATCAGCATCGGCCGGAATCATGAACAGCAGAACCGCATTGCGCTCGATGTGACGCAGGAATCGGAGTCCGAGTCCCTTGCCCTCACTCGCGCCCTCGATGATACCGGGGATATCGGCCATCACAAATGAGCGATTACCGCGATATGACACGATGCCGAGCTGCGGCTCCATAGTCGTAAACGGATAGTCGGCAATCTTCGGACGGGCAGCCGAGAGCGAAGAAAGCAGAGTTGACTTTCCGGCATTCGGGAATCCGACAAGACCCACATCCGCCAGCAACTTAAGCTCAAGGATGATGCTCTTCTCGATAGCCGGCTCGCCGGGCTGAGCATAGCGCGGTGTGCGGTTGGTAGCCGACTTGAAGTGCCAGTTGCCAAGGCCGCCACGACCGCCGCGAAGCAGTTTTACCTCCTGACCATCGTCAGTGACTTCTGCAAGAAACTCGCCGGTCTCAGCATCAAACACAACCGTTCCACACGGCACATCGACGATAATATCATCGCCGTCCTTACCGAAGCTGCGTCCGCCGGAACCGCTCTGACCGTTGCCGGCAAAGAGGTGACGGCGATATTTCAGCGGGAGGAGTGTCCACATGTTACGGTCACCGCGCAAGATGATGTGACCGCCGCGACCACCGTCGCCGCCATCAGGACCACCTTTAGGCACGTATTTGGCTCGGTAGAAGTGGCGCGAACCTGCTCCCCCCTTACCTGACCGACATAATATCTTTACATAATCTATGAAGTTGGAATCTGCCATGATATACTTGAATTATAGTTCCTCAATATAACGCTCTGCGCGAGGATTTGGTTTGTATAAACAAAGGTAACTAAAAGTAAATTATTTTCCGTAACTTCGCAAAAAGAATTTTAACATATCACACTTACCGCACCATGAGACTTACCAATCTTCTTCTTGCATCCCTGCTATGCACGGCAGCATGCTCATCCCCCACTCCGACACCTGTTGAAATCACCTCAGCCACTATGATCGACAAAGTGCGCGGCGCATGGGCAGGCAAAATGATCGGCGTCATGTATGGCCGCCCGATGGAATTTCAGGTGACCGACCGTATGTACACCGACTCCATAATTTGGCAACCGGAAAATGTCACGGCCTCCCTTAACGAAGACGACATCTATGGACAGATGAACTTCATGGCAACGATGCAACGCCTCGGACAAGATGCACCCACCGACTCACTGGCACGCTACTTCGCCGAAGCTGAATTCGGTCTCTGTCACGCCAATCTGCAAGCCCGCAAAAACTATTTTGACGGGCTGCGCGGCCTTGACCTCTCATCTCCGCAAAACAGTATCCACTGCGAAGACATCGACTTCCAGATCGAGTGCGACTTCATCGGATTTGTCAACCCGGGTATGCCGCAGTCAGCCTCAGCTATGTGTGATCGCGTGGGTCGCGTGATGGCGGCTGCCGATGGCCTATATGCGGGCATATACGTTTCTACTCTCCACTCCCTCAGCTATCTGAGCAATGACATAAACAAGACAGTCAGAGATGCGCTTCAGTCCATCCCGGCCGACGCCCCCTACTCTCTTTGCATCCGGGACGTGATCGCAGCCTACGAAGCCGACTCTACCGACTGGACCAAATGCTGGCATGCCATCAATGATAAATGGAACGAGCATGACGTCTGCACCCCCTACCATACCTTCAATATCGATGCCAAACTCAATGGCGCCTACGTCGTGATGGGTCTCCTCTACGGTCACGGAGACCTGAAGAAGACCATGGATATCACAGTCGGCTGCGGCCAGGACACCGACTGCAATACTGCCACAGCCGCTGCCGTGCTCTGCCTTATGTCAGGCTACGATGCTATCCCCGATATTTTCAAGAGCCACATCCCCGCTATTTCCGACGAGAAATTCCTCTTCACCGACTATTCATTCAACGATGCCGTCGATGTCACCCTGGAATTTATCGCTGAAAATGTCGTCGCAGGTGGCGGTCAATACCTCCCCGACAGTCTTTACAAAATCATCCCTCAGTCCATCAAGACCGCACCCTACGAGCCGGGACTTGCCTACCTGCGCGTAGCAGATATGGTACAGATCACCGACTCGACTCGTTGGCAGCTGAGCGGCAACTGGGTGCCGTTTGTCTACGGAGCCGGCGACGACGCCCCTTATCGCGTGGCCACTACCCCCGGCGACTCTGCCACAATCGAATTTGAAGGCACAGGCATCGCACTCCTCGGCAGCTGGAACACCGATGGCGGACGCGCCATCGTTCAGATCGACGACCTCACGCCTAAGACTGTCGACACATACTACGTCACCGAAGCCGGCAAGTTTGAGGGCAACCGTGCCTATGTCTTCTACATGACCGACCTTGATGACGGGAAGCACACCCTGACTCTGACCGTTCTCCCGGAATCAGCCCCCGCCTCCACCGGCTATAAAATCTATCTCGAGCGTGCTCTGATATATAAATAAACAGGTTTGATCTACTGAAAAGGTAATTTTTCATAAATTATAATTGTTTTCCTACATAAAAGTTATAATTTTACAACGTCTTATAAACCAAATACCCCTAACTTACATTATATTAATATAAGTCTAACATTTAAATTATAACATTTATGAACGTAGCAACAATCGGCACCTATGCCGGACAGGTTTGGCAAGCGCTTAACGAAGCTGACGCGCTTACCGTCAAACAGATCAAAAAGATGACCAAACTCAAGGACAAAGAGCTCTACGCAGCCATCGGCTGGCTCGCACGCGAAGGCAAAATTGACATCCAGGAAAATCCCGAGGATGACAAA
>JAAVFS010000124.1 GCA_014800605.1 Bacteroidales bacterium
CAACAAGAATATGGTGCCCTTCGACTCTCGCTCACCCTTCCTGACCTCAGGCATCCGCCTCGGCACAGCCGCCATCACAACCCGTGGCGTCAAGGAGGACGCTATGGGCGAAATCGTCGAGATGATCGATACCGTACTCTCCAACCCCGAAGACCAGAAGACTATCGACAGCGTTCGCCAAAAAGTCAACACTATGATGGCCGACCGTCCCATGTTTGCATACTAATCTCCCTGACCTGCCATGCTGATCCTCTACAGAGTCTATCAGATACTGATTGCACTGCCGCTCCTGCTGGCAGCTACAATCATCGCGTCTGTGCTGACAATCCTATCAGCCGTGCTTGGCTTTAAGGCCGGCTCCTACTATCCCGCTCACGTATGGGCGAAACTCTGGTGCTGGCTCAATTTTGTCAGAGTCACTGTCAGAGGTCATCAGAATGTCGACCGCAAGACCTCCTACGTATTTGTAGCCAATCATCAAGGCGCCTTCGACATCTTTTCAATCTACGGCTTCCTCGGCCACGACTTCAAGTGGATGATGAAAGTCAGCCTTAGAAAGATACCCCTGGTAGGCTACGCATGCTATCGCGCCGGGCACATCTTCGTAGACCGCTCGTCGGCAGCCGCCGTGCGCCGCACGATGGAAGAAGCCGAGAAGCGCCTTAAGGGAGGAGCCTCGCTTGTAGTCTTCCCGGAAGGTGCGCGCACATGGGATGGCCACATGCGCCAGTTCAAGAAAGGAGCCTTCCAGCTTGCCATGGAGTTCAACCTGCCGTTAGTGCCCGTGTCGATCGACGGAGCTTTTGACGTAATGCCACGCACTGCCCGACTCCCCCGCCCCGGTCACATCACTCTGACCATCCACAAGCCGATTCCTCCCGTGGCCACGGCTGAAGAACGGAATGAGACTATGCGTCTGACAGCCGACACCATTCGTGAAGCCCTTCCCGAGCGATTCCGCTGAACATCCGGGAGCCCTCAAATGTTTAAAGTGTGGCAGATTGAAAAGTGACAATCTGTCACACTTTCAGTTTTGAGCCGATTGGCACGAATATTGCAACTCTAATTATCAGAAACAAACATATATCATAACCATTAAATCAATTCACGATATGAACATCAAACCATTAGCAGATCGCGTACTGATTCAGCCCTCAGCAGCTGAAGAAGTTACAGCTTCAGGTATCATCATCCCCGACTCAGCAAAAGAGAAACCCCTCAAAGGTAAAGTCCTTGCTGTCGGCGACGGAACTAAAGATGAAGCTATGGTCGTCAAAGTCGGCGACACCGTACTCTACGGAAAATATGCCGGCACCGAAATCGAAGTCGATGCCGAGAAATATCTCATCATGCGACAGAGTGACATCCTCGCTATCTGCCAGTAATTTTCACTAACAATAAAACTCATTAACTATGGCTAAAGAAATAAAATTCAATATCAAGGCTCGCGAAGAGCTCAAAAAAGGTGTCGACACTCTCGCCGACGCCGTCAAAGTCACACTCGGCCCTAAAGGTCGCACAGTAATCATCGAGAAGAAATTCGGCGCACCCCATATCACAAAGGATGGCGTCAGCGTAGCTCGCGAAGTAGAGCTCGAAGATCCCTTCCAGAACATGGGCGCACAGCTCGTCAAGGAGGTAGCCTCCAAGACCGGCGACGATGCCGGCGACGGCACAACGACCGCTACCGTCCTCGCACAGGCTATCATCAACGAAGGCCTCAAGAACGTAGCCGCCGGTGCCAACCCCATGGATCTCAAGCGCGGTATCGACAAGGCTGTCGCCAAAGTCGTTGAGACCATCCGCGAGATCTCCGTAGAAGTAGGCGATGACTTCAAGAAGATCGAAGACGTAGCCCGCGTATCAGCCAACAACGATGAAAAGATCGGTGCACTGATCGCAGAGGCAATGAAAAAAGTCAAAAAAGAAGGCGTCATCACCGTCGACGAAGCCAAGGGCACAGAGACCACTGTCGACATCGTCGAAGGTATGCAGTTCGACCGTGGCTATATATCTCCCTACTTTGTGACCAACACAGAGAAGATGGAAGCTGACATGGACTCACCCTTTATCCTCCTCTACGACAAGAAGATCTCCAACTTCAAAGACCTCCTCCCCATCCTTGAGCCCGTAGCTCAGAGCGGCCGTCACCTCCTAATCATCGCCGAGGATGTCGACCAGGAAGCTCTCGCTACTCTCGTCGTCAACCGTCTCCGCGGTTCACTCAAGGTATGCGCTGTCAAGGCTCCCGGCTTCGGCGACCGTCGCAAAGAGATGCTCGAAGATATCGCCATCCTGACCGGCGGCACAGTCATCTCAGAAGAGAAAGGTATGCGCCTCGAATCAGCTACTACCGAGATGCTCGGCACAGCTGAAAAGGTGACCGTTAACAAGGAAAACACCACCATCGTAGATGGCGCAGGCAATAAGGAAGCCATCGCTTCTCGCGTCGCTCAGATCAAGGCTCAGATCGAGCAGACCAAGAGCGACTACGACCGCGAAAAGCTCCAGGAGCGTCTCGCCAAGCTCGCAGGCGGCGTAGCCGTGCTCCACATCGGCGCCCCCAGCGAAGTAGAAATGAAAGAAAAGAAAGACCGCGTCGACGACGCACTCAGCGCCACACGCGCTGCTATCGCAGAAGGTATCGTCCCCGGCGGTGGTGTAGCCTTCATCCGCTGCATCGCCCACCTCTCAGATCTTAAGGCCGACAATGCCGACGAGCTGACCGGTATCAGCATCATCCGTCGCGCTATCGAAGAGCCCCTTCGTCAGATCGTGGCTAATGCCGGCGTAGAAGGCGCAGTAGTTGTCCAGAAAGTAAAAGAAGGCAACGGCGACTTCGGCTACAACGCCCGCACAGGCGAATACGAAAACCTCATGGCTGCCGGCGTAATCGACCCCGCCAAGGTGACCCGCGTAGCCCTCGAAAACGCAGCTTCAATCGCAGGCATGCTCCTCACCACCGAGTGCGTTATTGCCGACAAGAAAGAAGACAATCCCGCACCTGCAATGCCCGCAGGTGGCATGGGCGGCATGATGTAATATACCTGCCTAATCATATGAATGAAGTCGTATCGGACCCGTTCCGGTGCGACTTTTTTCGTTTAGAACGCCTCCTCCCCGCCAAAATTTACTATCTTTGTAAGTAAATATGATTACACGATTGAAAGCATATATCCTATTGGCCGTCGCCTCTGCTGCACTGACATCTCACGCCCTTGAGCCGAAAAAGACATTCATGTTTCAGCAGGACTATTCCACGCCGTATGCCTTCGTCGGACAGCCTAATTTCACCAACGCTCCCCTGCTCGACTCCCCCAAGGCCGACACCCAAGCCGAGCCGGGAGTATCTCAGATAGTCGAAGACATCCTTGCCGAAGCCGGCAACTATCTCGGTATCCGATACCGTCGCGGCGGAAAGACACCCGCCGGATTCGACTGTTCAGGATTCACCGGCTACATCTTCAAGCAATTCGGCTACCGGCTCGGAGCCTCGTCGAGCGACCAGTATGCCCGCGATGGTGTCGCCGTCCCCAACGATGATATCCGTCCTGGCGACCTCGTCTTTTTCAAAGGCCGCTCCAAAGGCACTGTAGGCCATGTCGGTATTGCCGTCGATCGCGATCCGGCGACAGGCGTGGTGACATTCATCCACTCCGCCACCTCAAGCGGCATCCGCTATGACCGCACATCAGCGCCCTACTACAAGCAACGATTTCTCGGCGCTCGCCGAGTTGTCACTCAATAATCATAGACATATCCTCCCCTATCCCATGAATCATACCGCCGAGCGCATCTACCAGCTTCGCAGCGAGATCAACAGGCATAATCACGCCTATTACGTTCTTAATGCCCCTATCATTTCCGACTATGACTTCGACATGCTCCTCAAAGAGCTCGAACGTCTGGAAAAGGAGAATCCCGAACTCGACGACCCGCTGTCGCCTACTCACCGCGTCGGGTCCGACATCAGCACAGGATTCACTCAGACCGCCCACATCTACCCGATGCTCTCGCTCTCCAACACATATTCCATCACCGAAGTCGGCGACTTCTTCCGCCGCATACGCCAAAGTCTTGACGGTCAGTCATTCTCACTCGTCGGCGAGATGAAATATGACGGCACATCCATCTCGCTCATCTATGAGCATGGCCGTCTGGTCAGAGCCGTGACCCGAGGCGATGGCGAAAAAGGAGACGTCGTCACCGAAAACATCAAGACTATCAAGTCGATCCCACTCCAGCTCTCCGGCGAGGGGTGGCCCGACAAATTTGAAATACGTGGCGAAGTCCTCCTCCCCTGGGAGGCATTTGAAAAACTCAACGCCGAGAGAGCCTTCAATGAGGAGCCCCTCTTTGCCAATCCGCGCAACGCCGCCTCAGGCACCCTCAAGCTCCTCAACCCTGCCGAAGTAGCGCGCCGTGGCCTTGACGCCTATTTCTACTACCTGCTTGGCGATAACCTCCCCTTTGACAATCACTATGACAACCTGATGGCCGTCAAGTCATGGGGATTCAAAGTAACCCCTATACTGACGCTGCTAAACTCAATCGACGACGTCGACAAATTCATAAACCACTGGGACACTGCCCGCAAGGAGCTCCCCGTGGCCACCGATGGACTCGTATTCAAAGTCAACTCCCTCCGCCAGCAGCTCAACCTCGGCTTTACAGCCAAATCGCCTCGCTGGGCCATCGCCTACAAATTCCCCGCCGAGCGCGCCTTGACCCGCCTCCGCTTCGTCAGCTTCGAAGTAGGCCGCAGCGGCATCATCACCCCCGTAGCCAACCTCGACCCGGTGCTCCTCTCCGGCACAATCGTTAAGCGAGCATCCCTGCACAACGAGGATATCATCCGCTCGCTCGACATCCACGACCACGACATGGTCTACGTAGAAAAAGGCGGTGAAATCATCCCCAAGATCACCGGCGTCGACACCTCCGCGCGTCCCGCCGATGCCCGTCCGGTAGAGTTCGTCACCCACTGCCCCTCATGCTCCACCCCCCTGGTGCGCATCGAGGGTGAAGCCTCATGGGTCTGCCCCAACAAATACGGATGCCCTCCCCAGATCGCAGGCCGCATAGAGCACTTCGTCGGACGCCGCATGATGAATATCGACGGCATCGGCCAGGAGACAGCACGCCTGCTCCTTGAAGCCGGCCTGGTCACCAACATCGCTGACATCTACGACCTGCGCCCCGAGCAGCTGACCATCCTCGATCGCTTCGGCGAGCGTAGCGCCGAGCGTATCCTCGAGGGAATCCACGCCTCCCTCAGCGTCCCCTTCGAGCGCGTGCTCTTCGCCCTCTCAATCCCCTTCGTAGGCGAAACCGTAGCCAAGAAGCTCGCCACCGCCGTCCGCGATATCGACACGCTGATGGCCATGTCGGTCGAGCAGCTCACAGCCATCGACGATATCGGCCCACGCATCGCCGAGAGCATCGTCGAATACTTCCGGACGCCTGTCAATCGCACCATTATCGATCGACTCCGACAGGCCGGCGTGCAGATGGCAATGCCTGAAGACACCCGCGTCCACACCGACCGCCTCGCCGGCAAAACCATCGTCATCAGCGGCACCTTCACCCGCAACTCCCGCGAAAAATACAAAGAACTCATCGAGCTCAACGGCGGCAAAAACTCAGGATCAATCTCGAAGAAGACCGACTATCTCCTCGCCGGCGACAATATGGGTCCCGCCAAACTCGAGAAAGCGACCTCGCTCGGAGTCCCCATCATCGATGAAGACACCTTCCTTTCGATGATTGAATAGTTTTTTCGCCCCTCGGTCAATCAAAAGGCAGCGCTGAGTTGTTAAATATCTACTAATATTACTTAAAACCTCAAATATGAAACTCGATGGCAGACGCACCAGCAGCAATGTCTCTGATCGCCGACGCGTGTCTAACGGCAAGCTGTTAGGCGGCGGCATTACAGGCATCATCATTGCAGCAGTAGTGGCTCTATTATCCGGGGGCGACCTTGGATCAGTCTTCACCTCAGCCCTTTCTGACGCTACAACCCAACAATCCGGACAATACGTCGAGGATGCCGAGGACCAGCGCCTCTATGATCTGGCATCCAAAGTCCTTGCCGGCACTGAGGATGTCTGGACCCGCGAGTTCCGCCGCCAAGGCTGGGGCGAATACGAATGCCCCAAGATGGTGTTCTATCACGGAGCCGTCGAGACCGGATGCGGCCATGGCTCTGCCCAGACAGGCCCCTTCTACTGCTCGGCCGACGAGACCGTCTACATCGACCTTGACTTCTTCAAAAACATGGACTCAACCATCGGTGCCTCAGGCGATTTCTGCTATGCCTACGTCATAGCCCACGAAGTCGGCCACCATGTACAGCACCTCCTTGGCACCCTCGACGAAGCCCATGACGCCATGTCGCGCACATCCAAGACCGAGTCCAATCAGATCAGCGTCCGCCTCGAACTGCAGGCCGACTTCTATGCCGGAGTATGGGCCTACAATGACAACGAGATGTTCGGCTCGCTCGAGCCCGGCGACGTCGAAAATGCCATCAACGCAGCCTCACGCATCGGCGACGATTACCTCCAGCGCAAAGCCTACGGTCGCGAGATGCCCGAGTCATTCAATCATGGCCGCTCAAGCCAGCGAGTCAAGTGGCTCAAGCTCGGACTCCAGACCGGCGATCCCCGACGCGGCGACACATTCTCGCCAGCCTACTCAGCCCTGTAATTACACATATATTATATATAATACCTAACACTATGAAAAAAATAATTTCCGCCCTTTGCATCGCTGTCGGCGTCATCAGCCTGACATCATGTAACGAAAAGGCAAAACTTGCCGGCAACATCGTCGGCACCTGGAACTCCAATCCCGAACGCATCGCTACCGCCGACACCCGCGCGACCACTACCATCGAGCCCACCCTCATATTCCTCAAAGACAGTACGTCACAGTCCGGCGGCGACATCAACGGCTACGTTAAATTCTCCGTACTGAGCGGCACCAAGCCCCAGGCAGCAGCCGTGCAGCCCATCTCAGTCACCGCCGACGGTAAAGCCTCTATTACCGGCCGCTGGGAGGCTATTGACGACGATGAAATCCTCGTAAAGTGGGACTACTCATCGCTTAAGGTATCCGTCGACTCAGACGCCATTTACAATAACTACGACTACCTGACTCAGCAAAACTCAGAGACCATCGAAAATATCCCCATGTCCTTAGATCAGATAATCAACGCCCAGCTCTCAGCCGCATTGCAGACAGAAGTCTTCAACTACGGCAAGATCGACGACATCAAATTCATCAATGAGTCGACCTCTATGAAGTGCGAAATCAACGATAAGGATTGCATCTTCAGCAAGCTTCTCTAATCTCAAACGCATACATAAAGTGTGGCCGAGCGATCATCAAGATCACCCGGCCACATATTTTTCTTGCAAAATCGCTTACTATGCCAAGTCACAGATCAGGGTAGCCGACGAGGCATCCTTGACCTTCACACGGACAAGATCACCGACACGGAACTCACCGCGAGGGAACACCGCCGTCTTATTCTGCGACGTGCGACCTACCCACTGGTCCTTGCTGCGCTTCGACACACCCTCGACAAGCACCTCAAACTCCTTGCCGATATCGCGTCGGTTAGACTCGGCCGACAGCTCATTCTGCAGCTCGATCATGCGGTTAAGACGATCGATCTTAATATCCTCAGCCACATTGTCAGGCAGATGCTTCGATGCATAGGTGCCCGGGCGCTCCGAATACTTGAACATAAACGAAGAGTCGAATCCTACTTCGCGCATGAGCGAGAGCGTCTCCCGGAAGTCCTCCTCCGTCTCGTCGTGAAATCCCGTGAACATATCAGTTGAGATGCCACATTCAGGTATCGCCTTCCTGATAGCCGCGATGCGGTCGAGATACCATTCGCGGGTGTATTTGCGATTCATCAGCTTCAGCACCTTGTTACTGCCCGACTGCACCGGCAGATGGATATGACGGCAGATATTCGGGTGCGCGGCTATAGTCGCGATAGTCTCGTCGCTCATATCCTTCGGGTGAGAAGTCGTAAATCTGACACGCATATCCGGGGCAGCCTCAGCCACCTTGGCAAGAAGCGTTGCGAATGTGTAGACCCTACCGCCCTCATCTTCATACGAATAGCTGTTGACATTCTGTCCCAGTAGAGTCACTTCCTTGAATCCCTGTCGGCGCAGGTCGGCCAGCTCGGCGAGGATACTGTCAACAGCCCGACTGCGCTCGCGGCCTCGAGTGTAAGGCACGATGCAGTATGAGCAGAAATTGTTGCATCCGCGCATGATACTGATAAAGCCACTGACGCGGTTGCCCGTGATACGCGAAGGGATCACCTCACGATATGTCTCAGTCGTGCTCAGCTCCACATTGATAGCCTTGTGCCCCGCCTCGGCAGCCGCAAAAAGCTCGGGGAGCGACATATACGCATCCGGCCCGGCCACGATGTCGACGCCATGATTCTCGATCAGGTTGTCGCGCACACGCTCAGCCATACAGCCGATGACCCCGACCAGCAGCTTGCGGCTGTTGCCCCGCTTGCGTCTGAGCGAAGCGAGATACGCAAGACGTGACAGAATCTTCTGTTCGGCATTGTCGCGAATCGAACACGTATTGAGCAATACGGCATCAGCCTCCTCAATATTATCCGTAATCTCATAGCCTGCCATCCCGAGAATCGAAGCTACGACCTCGCTGTCAGCCACATTCATCTGGCATCCGTAGGTCTCGATAAAAAGTCGCTTATCTGACACATCATTAGCGCCTTTAATATGTTGTTGCATATAAAATAGTATTCTGATCTGTTTGTTAAATTCGTTATATATTCTTATTTTTGCACAAAATTACAAAAAACGGGCATATATTGCTCAGGAAACAACCACAAATCTATTATTTCATGGCATATAATTTCATTACTGCCGAAGAAGCCGCTGCTCACATTAAAAACGGCGACACCTTAGGACTCTCCGGATTTACGGCTCCCGGCAATCCAAAAGCAATTCTCGAAGCTGTAGCCCACAAGGCCGCCAAAGAGCATGAAGAAGGTCGGCCCTTCAAGGTCAACATTTTCACCGGTGCTTCCACAAGCGACCATGTCGATGGCATCCTGTCACGCAACGACGCCATCAATATGCGTGCCCCATACCAGAATACACCCGACCTGCGTAAGCGCATCAACGCCCACGACACTCACTATTTTGACCGCCATCTCTCTGAGATGTCGCAGGAATCTCGCTACGGCTTCTACGGTGATTTTGACTATGCCATCATCGAAGCTATCGACATCAACGAAAAAGGTGAGATCCTCTTAGGCTGCGGTCTGGGCAACATCCCGACATACGCACGCATGGCCAAAAAGATCTTCGTAGAGCTCAACTCTGCTCTCCCCAAGTCAATCTACGGCATGCACGATATCTACGTCCCCAACGACCCACCGTATCGTCGCGAAATCCCCATCTTCCACCCCAACGACCGCATCGGCTCGCCCCTGCTCAAAGTCGATCCCGAGAAGATCGTAGGTATCGTCAAGACCCACTCTCTTGACGGCGTCAAGCCCTTCACCGAGCCCGACGAAATCAGCAAGCAGATTGGTTCCAACGTCGTTAAATTCCTCCTCGGCGAGTATCGCTCCGGACGCATCCCCAAGGAGTTCCTTCCCCTGCAGAGCGGTGTGGGTAATGTGGCCAACGCTGTCCTCTATGACCTCGGCGAAAGCCCCGAGATCCCTCCGTTCATGATGTACACCGAGGTGATCCAGGACGCCGTCCTCGAGCTCCTCAAGAAAGGCAAATGTACATTCGCCAGCACATGCTCGATGACATTCTCCGACCATACCGAAGAGCAGCTCTTCGCCGACCTTGACTTCTTCCACGACAAGATCCTGATGCGTACAGCCGAGATCTCCAATAATCCCGAAGTCATCCGCCGACTTGGCGTCATCGCTATGAACACCGCTCTCGAAGCCGACATCTTCGGCAATGTCAACTCGACCCACGTACTCGGCACTAAGATGATGAACGGCATCGGCGGCTCCGGCGACTTCACCCGCAACGCCTACATCTCAATCTTCAGCTGCCCCTCTGTCACAAAGGGTGGCCTGATCAGCAACATCGTCCCCATGGTGGCACATGCCGACCACAGCGAACACTCTGTCGACGTCATCATCACCGACCAGGGCATCGCCGATCTCCGAGGCAAGGATCCCGTACAGCGTGCTGAGACCATCATCAACAATTGTGCTCATCCTGCTTATCGTCCTCTCCTGCTCGACTACCTCAAGATGGGCAAAGGAGGTCAGACACCCCACTCTCTCGCCGCTGCATTTGCATTCCACACCGAGTTTGCAAACTCAGGCGACATGCGCAATACCGACTTCGCTAAATACTATTAATCCGGCTACAGCTGAGGCTATATCCCATACGACTGTGTCAAACAATCATGCTTGACACAGTCCTTTTATATATAGGCAACCTGCGATTTCCCTCTTCCGGGCATACCATTCTCTACCCGCGATTGGCCGGAAAAACCACAAATTTGATTAAAATCAGAAATAGCAGAATTTTTTAACAAAAAAAATCGTTATTTCCTCTTGACAACCGGACTTTCATATTGTATTTTTGCAGAAAAATTTCAGCAATTTACTATCAGCCTACTATTGAGCACTTTAACTATTCAGTGCCACTTCGGATTGTAGAGAAGATATGAAACGCAAAAGTCTATCTGAAAAGACGATATTCGCTAAGCACCTCGTCGCTACGGTGAGCGTGACTCTTGTCATGTTTACTCTCGGTCTCGTCGGAATCATCGTAGTGGGCACAAACGGGGTCACCGACATGCTGAAAGCCCGCACAGGATTTACCATCATCATGGCCGACGAAGCCGACACCCGTGAGATAGCGGCTGTCAATCAGGCTCTTTCCGCCGACAATGGTGTCCGCCAATTCTCCTTCCGTAGCGCTGAGCAAAACATGCTACAATGGAATAAGGAAAATGACGAGGATGTTATCGAAATCCTCGGCGTCAACCCTTTCCCACCCGACTTCACCGTGCGCGTCAACCCCGATTGGAGCTCGCCCGATCAGCTCGCAGCCATGAGCCGCAAATACTCAGCCCTTGCGGGAGTCAGCGAGATAGCGCTCAGCACGAAAGCCATCTCCAATCTCCACCGCCACATCTCGACCCTCAATCTGGTCCTTACCGCCGTGGCTATCGGCCTCCTCCTGATCTCATTCGTACTCATTAATAATACAGTCCGGCTCACAGTCTACTCGCGCCGCTTCCTCATACACACGATGAAGCTCGTAGGCGCCACAGGCTCATTTATCCGCGGACCATTTATCCGCTCCGGGATTCTGAGCGGATTGACAGCCGGAATAGTCGCGTCAGGGCTCCTCACCGCGCTGATCTATGTCGCTCACTCACAGCGCCCCGCCATAAGCCAGTGCATCCCCTGGACAGCGCTTCTCTGGCTCCTGCCTGCCGTCATACTCCTCGCCGTAATCATCTGCTCACTGGCCTCGATCCTCGCCACTAACAGATATCTGCGTATGGACTACGACGACCTCTTCTAAGACTAATTCTTCAATAACACATAAACTACATTATCACATTACTTTTTTTAACCGAGAATATTAACTCTGTAAAATTTTTTCTAACAATGAGCATTAATGTAAATAAATCCTCGAATAGCAACGGCGCAGAGAGCCGTCTTGAGAAGGCCACACATTTGCCCCTCGTTAAAATTAATTTTATTCTTATGGCTTGCTCTGCAGCCTTGATCGTACTGGGTTTCCTTCTGATGTTAGGCGGCAGTTCGACTACCTCGGAATTCAATGCCGACATCTTCAGCTCACGCCGCATCATCATTGGCCCGACCATCGCGTTCCTGGGCTTCGTAGCCATGGGCATCTCAATCATCTATAAACCCAAAAATCGGGACTAATCCCGACCTCCGGTTGACGGCGGGCTCGCCCTCAACTATCGCCGTCCCACCCACTCCCTCCGGCGGCGACATTAACTAACTTCTGAAATACTCCACTTATGGATTGGCTCCACGCATTAATACTCGGCATCATTCAAGGCCTTGCCGAATACCTTCCTATCAGCAGCTCAGGCCATCTCGAAATCGCCAAAGAGATCCTCGGGATGAAGATGGATGGCGCAGAATCGCTCGAATTTGACCTCGTGCTACATGTCGCTACCGTCCTCAGCACCATCGTAGTCCTCTGGCGCGAGTTCCTCCCCCTCATCACCTCATTCTTCGGATGGAAACGCGACTCCGACTTCTATTACGTCTGGAAGATACTCCTCTCCTGCGTTCCGATCCTCATCGTGGGCCTATTCTTCAAAGACAAAATTGACGCCCTCTTCGAAGGCAATCTGCTCATAGTCGGCATAGCCCTCTTGGCCACAGCCACTCTGCTGTCATTCACTTACTTTTCGCGTACAGAGCCCGAGCTCAAAGCCGACGGGAAAGCAATCGCCACAAAAGGCCATGACATCACCTGGTGGGACTCCTTCATAATCGGATGCGCCCAGGCTGTAGCCGTCATCCCCGGCCTTAGCCGATCCGGGTCGACCATCGCCACAGGCATCCTCTTAGGCGACCGCCGCGACAAGCTCGCCCAGTTCTCATTCTTCATGGTGATCATCCCCATCCTCGGCGAAGCGCTCCTCTCCGTTAAGGACATCCTCAGTGGCGACACCGTCGATGCAGTCGCTCAGGCCGGAGTCGCCGAGACCATCGCGTCGGTTGGACTCATGCAGCTCTTAATTGGCTTCGTAGCAGCCTTTATCGTGGGTTGCCTCGCCTGCAAGTGGATGATCAACCTGGTCAAAAAAGGTAAGCTGATATGGTTTGCCATCTACTGCGCAGTAGCCGGCGCCCTCTGTATTGTATGGAATGTATGCCACTAATCCCTGACTAAACCCCTCTACCGGTGAATTTCATTGACGGCGAAATATTATATGTAGACAAACCGCTTGAATGGACATCCTTCAATGTCGTCAAGCGCATAAGAAGCATCCTCCTGCGCAGAATGCACACCAAGAAACTCAAGGTCGGTCACGCAGGCACGCTCGACCCCCTTGCCACCGGGGTCATGATCATCTGCACCGGCAAGGCTACCAAGCATATCGACACCCTTCAGGCCGGCGTCAAAGAATACATTGCCACCATAGCTCTCGGAGCCACTACCCCGAGCTACGACCTGGAGACCCTGATCGACGCCACCTACCCGACCGAACATATCACCGAAGAGCTGGTCCGCGAGACCCTCGAGAAGTTCAAAGGACGCATCGAGCAAGTCCCCCCCGCCTTCTCCGCCTGCAAAATCGACGGACACCGCGCTTACAAAATGGCCCGTCGCGGCGAAGAGGTCAATCTCAAACCCAAAATCCTCGTCATTGATGAGATCGAGCTACTCGACTATTCGCAGCAGTCGATCACTATCCGCGTAGTATGCAGCAAGGGCACCTATATTCGCGCACTGGCCCGCGACATCGGAGCCGCTCTCGGCTCAGGAGGCCACCTCACAGCTCTCCGCCGCACCCGCGTCGGCAATGTCGACATCAAAGACTGCCTCTCGATCGACGCCATAGCTCAACTGCTCAGCGAGTGCCCCATCGAAATCCCCGAGCAACACCCCGCTATAGGGTAAAAAGATATACAATTTATAAGGTAACCACATACGACACCCTCACGAATATGAAACTCTCACAGTTCAAATTCAAACTCCCTGAAGAACTCATCGCTCTCGAGCCCACTCCCGAACGCGATGAATGCCGCCTGATGATCGTTGACCGCAAGACAGGCGAAATACACCACACCATCTTCAAAGACATCCTCAACTACTTCGAGGATGGCGACATGATGATATTCAATGACACCAAAGTCTTCCCCGCACGTCTCAACGGCAACAAGGAAAAGACCGGTGCCCGCATCGAAGTCTTCCTCCTCCGCGAACTCGATGAGAAAAACAAACTCTGGGATGTACTCGTAGAGCCCGCAAGAAAGATCCGTATCGGCAATAAGCTCTACTTCGGCGACGACGAATCCATGGTAGCCGAAGTCATCGACAACACCACCTCTCGCGGACGCACACTCCGCTTCCTCTACGACGGACCCCACGACGAATTCAAGGCGGCCCTCTTCGCCCTGGGCGAGACTCCCCTGCCGCTCTACATCAAGCGCGATGCGCGCCCCGATGATGCCGAAAACTATCAGTGCATCTTCGCCCGCAACGAAGGCGCTGTCGTAGCCCCCGCAGCAGGCATCCACTTCAGCCGCGAGCTCATGAAGCGCCTTGAGATCAAGGGCGTACAGGAAGGCTTCATTACCGTCCACAGCGGACTTGGCAACTTCCGCGAAATCGACGTCGAAGACCTCACAAAGCATCGCATGGACTCTGAGCAGATCGAGATCTCCGAAGAGCTCGTCAAAGCTGTCAACGACACCAAGGATAGTGGCCACAAAGTATGCGCCGTCGGCACATCCGTACTCCGTGGCATAGCCAGCGCTGTCAGCATGGGTGGCCACATGAAAGTCTACTCCGGCTGGACCAACAAGTTCATCTTCCCCCCTTACGACTTCACCGTGACCGACGCGCTCGTCACCAACTTCCATCTCCCCTACTCTACAATGCTCATGATGGTAGCAGCCTTCGGCGGCTACGACCTCGTCATGAAAGCCTACGACATAGCTATCAAGGAAGGCTACCGCTTCGGTGCCTATGGTGACGCAATGCTCATAATCTGATTCCCACATGATCATCGACCAGCGCCAGACACAGCACGAACAGGCCATGCAGGCTGCCACCCGCATGCTAACAGCTGCCCGCACCGCCCCCAAGGCTCGTGGAGTAGACATCCTTGAAGCCTGCATAGTGGAAGGCGACGACATCAATCGCCTCTCCGAAGCCATGCTTCAGCTCCACCGCGAGACCGGACGCCCCGTCTATGAGCGCGACGCCGCCAATATCCTCAAGGCGCAGTGCATCGTCCTCATCGGCACTCATCGCCAGCTCATGGGGCTCAACTGCGGTCACTGCGGATTCCCGACATGCGCCGAAAAGCCAAAGGAGGCTCCCTGCGCCATGAATGTGACCGACGTCGGCATCGCAATAGGCTCGGCATGCTCCACCGCCGCCGAGTGTAAAGTCGATACCCGCGTCATGTTCTCAGTCGGTATGGGCGCCATGCGTCTCGGCCTCCTCCACGGCTGCTCACAGGTATTTGCCATCCCCGTCTCCGTCGGCAGCAAAAACCCGTTCTTCGACCGCTGATGGCTGATACATTCTACACCATCTCCACCCCCGGTGAGGGCATCTACAAAGAGAAGATGAGCAAATTCATCGCCTTTGCCATCCCTGCCTCGTCAGCCGCTGAAGCTAAATCTATCGTCAGCACCTACGCCAACAAATATCACGATGCACGTCACGTCTGCTGGGCCTACATGATCGGCCCCGGACGTGACGAATATCTTTCCAGCGACAATGGCGAACCATCCGGGACAGCCGGCAAACCGATTCTGGGGCAAATCAACTCCCATAATCTGACCAACATCGTCGTCATCGTCGTCCGCTATTTCGGCGGCATCAAGCTCGGCACATCCGGCCTCATCACAGCCTACAGAGAAGCCGCCAGACTCGCCATCGGGTCAACAGAGATCATCGAGTGCCACGACCAGACCGTCATCTCATTTACATTCCCCTATCTCGCCATGGAGCCCGTCATGCGGCTCGTCAAAGGCAGCGATCTGAAAATACTCGACCAGCAGTTTGACAACAGCTGCTCGATGACCATCTCCCTCCGCTCCGACCACGCCCCCGGGCTCCGCGGCCGCCTCTCCGACATCTCAGGTGTCTCCATCCTCGACTGACACATATTATATAACATAGTAAAAGCACCGAAGCCATTTCAGCTCCGGTGCTTTTACTATGTTATATAATCGTATGATTAGTAGCTGTGGTCGTTGTCCACCTCGTCGGTGGTCAGCGGACGTGCATTCATCTTATACCACACATATCCGATGTAAACCACAACTACCGGCACAAATGCCGATACCCAGGCCATCACCTTCAGCGTGAAGTAGGTCGATGAGCTGTTGGCAATGGTGAGCGAGCTTGCAGGATCGCTCACTGAGGGCAGATAGGCAGTGTCATTATATCCGGCCGCGCAGAGCAGCGCGAAGACAGTCAGCACAGTGCCGATGCCGGTCCACCAGATACCGAAGCGCCACACACTCTTGCCCGGAAGAGCAGTCCTCACTATTCCCCAGAGCACGCAAAGCACTCCGACGAGAAGCGTCATCCCGAGCCACCACTGATTGGTCAGATTTGCGAAATACTTATAAGGCATCATCTCAATCACGTCCCCCTCATTGACGCCATAGCCTGAAGCAGTCAGCAGCACTGCCGCAAATGCCAGAAAGAGCACGACGAAGATTCCGCCGTTGATGATCACCGACCGGCGCATACGTGCTGCAAAC
>JAAVFS010000125.1 GCA_014800605.1 Bacteroidales bacterium
CTGATCTTCATTCCGATTATCATCCTGTCGGCTGCCGGTACCATACCGGCCGACTCGCAATATTACGTCCCCTCGCCTGTCTGGGCCGACCATAAATATATCCTGATCAAATCGGTTCTCGTCCTGAGCTCCTGGATATTGGGCTACTATGCGCTCAAGCAGCTACCGCTGACCACAGCCGGCCCGATCAATGCCACGCGCCCGGTGATGACGCTCATAGGCGCCCTGCTGATCTATGGCGAAAATCTCAACGGCTGGCAATGGGCGGGCGTCATCATCGCGATCGTATCGGTATTCTTCATGAGCCGCTCGGGGCGCCGCGAGGGGATCACGTTCACCCACAACCGCTGGATCTATTTCCTCTTTGCCGCGGCGGCTCTCGGGGCGGCGAGCGGCCTCTTCGACAAGCACCTGATGTCGCCCAAGGATGCGGGCGGACTGGGCATCAACAAGATGGCTGTCCAGGGGTGGTATAATGTCTATCAGGCGATTATGATGGGGACAGTGCTACTGGTCATCTGGTGGCCGAAGCGTAAGAGCGGAACTCCGTTCCGCTGGCGCCACACGATAGTCTTCATCAGTATCTTCCTGACGGCTGCCGACTTCGTCTATTTCTATGCGCTGACCTACCCGGATGCGATGATCTCGGTGGTCTCGATGGTGCGTCGCGGCAGTGTCGTCATCTCATTCCTCTGCGGAGCGCTATTCTTCCGCGAGAAGAATCTGAAGTCGAAGAGCTTTGATGTGGCTTTAGTCCTGATCGGCCTCGCCTGCCTCTGGATCGGCACCACTCGCTGAGGCGGTTTCGGCGTCGGGGGCGTTTTCGGCGTCATCATCTTCGTTGCGGCTATCGACGCGGCGCTTGATGCCGAGGAGCGACTTGAGGTCGTCAAACGTGCGTCGGAAGACGATACCGACACCCTGAGTGGTCTCGGCTGAACGGAGATAGAGGTTCTGATCGTTGAATCTGTTGTAGGCCTTGAGTCGCCATGTGCCGGCAGGGTTGAGGAGATACTCTATATCGAAGTCGCCGACGAAGCGATTGGAGTTGAGCGACTTATCGCGATAGCCGAAGTTGCCGTTGAAGAGCAGGCGATTGTTGAGCAGGCTGCTCGAGAGGCCTACCTCTACCTCCACGTCGCTGAAGTCGCCCTTGTCGCTGCGTATCGAGGGCGCGATGTTCCAGTTGTCGGCCAGATGTCCGAGGATGTTTCTGAGCTGCGAGGAGATGGTGGAGGATGCCACTGACATCAGCTCGCTGCCATTGCTTGTAGAACCCATATAGTCAGGGGTATAGAATCGCTCCAGGGCAAGGAGATAGATGATCTGTGTGCTCTTCATCTCGTCGGTGTTGATGATGGAGTTGATCTTGCGCTTGGTGTCCTCATTGAGCGTCGGGAAGTCGATGTCATAGGTGATCTCCGGCTCCTGTAGCGGCCCGCGCACCATCACCATGGCGTTGACCGGCACCTTGGTGCGATTGAGCTCGCGGTCCTGGAGGAACGACTCGTCGAGGTCGGAGAGGTTGGCGTTGATAGTCAGCGCGGTAGTGATATCGAGCTGAGCCTTGTAGGGATCGCCGTTGAACTCGATGCGGCTCCCTTCGCGGATGGTGAAGTCCTTGATGATGATATCCTGCAGGGTGAAGTTGTACATGCCCTTTTCGAGGACATACTTGCCGACCATGTTGAGATTGTCGGTGCGCGACTGATAGCCGATGCGTATGTTGCCGGTGCCGTTGGAGCGGATGCTGTCGGTGCCGTTGGAGTCCATGATCATGTTGATCTGCGCCTTCGGGGTGATCTCAACCTGGAGGGTGATGTTATAGTCATCATGCTGCTCGTCGGCACCGGTCTGCTGGCGTCCGCGAAGCTGCCGGACGCTCTCGGGCTCACTCATGGCGAGGATCTCCTGCTCGCCGAGGGCGGCGATGTCGCGATCTCGGAAGGTGATGAAGTCGTAGTTGCTGGCCACCTTCATGTCATTATTGACGTAGGTGAAGGTTGAGCCGGCGGCCGTGCGGACATTGACGTCGATGTCGACCACTCCGGGGATGCCGCGGATGTGGGCCGAGCCGTCGGCAAAGACGCGACCATACCAGTTGAGGTCGGTCGAGGGGGCATGGTCATAGACCAGGAGGCCGCTGACGTCGGTGATGAAGAAGTCGAAAGTCGGCTCGCCGAAAAATTTATGCTTGACGACACCGGCGAGCTTGGCTGTATGGCCACGGTCGTCGCGGACGGTAGCCTTGTTGATACGGATCTCGCCCGGGCGCATGCGAATGCGGTCGGTGACGGTATAATATGTATTTGTAAAATCGATTTTCAGGCGGAGGTCTTCGGCATCGACCTCACCCTCCATATCGACATCCTTGAAGCTGCCGAAGAGGTGTACTTCGCCCGTGCCGAGGCCGGAGACATCGGAGGTGAAGGCTTTCATATAGGGCTGCATGAAGGCGACATTGACCCTGTTGGCCCGGATGGTCAGGTCGAGGGAGTCGGTCATGGGATAGAGTGCGCCTGTCAGCAGCGAGTGCTTGCCTCCATCATGGGGGGCGATGTCGACATCGAGGGTCACAGCGCGACGGTCGCCATCCCAGTGGCTGCGGGCCACTGCGTCGCCGAGCACGACGCGGTTGTAGCTGACATTGCGCACATTGATGCCGGTGGTCTCCAGGCGTGGCTCCGGGCTGAAAAGGCTTGAGGCGTGGAACTGACCTGTGGCTTCGCCGCCGACGAGCACCTTGGTCAGACTCAGGGCCTCGAAGATATCGCCCAGGTTGATGTTGAGAACATCAATGTCGATGACGTCGAGGGTGTCGGCAGATGCTGCGCCGCTGATGCGGATAAACTGGCCGGCACGGTGGAAGTCCATGTCGGCGATCCGGATACGGCTGCCGGAGATGTCGATCGCGGAGGGGGCTACGATCCATGTCGAGTCGTTGAAGGTGGCTTCGCCCAGGAGTAGGCGGATCTGCGCGCCGAGGCCGTCGGCCTCGCGGAGCAGGGTGGCATTGAGGGAGATGTCGCCGTTGTACTTCTCCGGGCGCTTGATATTCCAGCGGAGGTTAGTCGCGAGGCTATCGTCCAGTGCGCCGGCGCTGAGATCCATACGCATATATCCATTGGCGGTCGGGAGGTCGGAGGTGGCGGAGAGGGTCGTGCTGCCTGTTGCGCCGTCGACACTGAGGGCCACATGCGTGCTGTCGATCAGCTTCATGCCCTGACGCAGGTAAGGGAGGTCGACAGCCAGACTCATATCGCCAAGCTTGTAGCGGAGGCTTCCGCGGACGTCCATCTCTCCGAGGATGCTGACAGGCAGAGGCTTAAGACCAAAGCGCTTGGTCAGCCCATCGGTATCGCTGACACGGATGTCAA
Organism: Bacteroidales bacterium; assembly: GCA_014800605.1. Classification (GTDB taxonomy): domain Bacteria; phylum Bacteroidota; class Bacteroidia; order Bacteroidales; family Muribaculaceae; genus JAAVFS01. The sequence continues at coordinate 3,378 of JAAVFS010000125.1, forward strand.
ACTCGAAGTCATTGTCGGGCTGTGGGCCTCTTGGACGTCGGGGAGCCGTGGCGAGAGCAGGGAATGACTTCAGGGCAAGCTCACGGACCTGGCCGGCGATGGTCGAGATATAGTAGCGGCCGCGGATGTCGGCGTCGATGAGGTCAGAACGGAATGTGAGTTGGCGAGCGGGGTCGTCGGAGCCGCCGGTGGCCGTGAGGGTGATGTCGCCGGGGGTGATTTTCTTACCTGAGGGATCGGTGAGTACGATCTCGGTCAGCGACACTCCGCCGGCGATATCGTCGACGGTAGATCCTGAGAGTGAGGCGTCAGTCTTAAGCGAAATCACGCTCGCATCGGCCTTCTGACTGAGGAGCCGCAGGCTGAGCGAGGCGACTTCGGCCGACAGATTGAGGGTCTTTTCGCCGGGGCCTATATGTCCGCCGGCGATGACATTGAAATCTTCATCGGGGTCAGAGCATCCGATCTCTACACTATACTCTCCGCCGGGGGCAATGCTTCCGACCGCCGAGAGGTCGGCGATCAAGCGCTGACGCCATGTTACGCTGTCGATCATCAGGGTCACTTCGCCGACAGGAAGCCGCTTGGTCGGGCGGATATGCCCCTCGGCTCGCATGGTCAGGGTGCCGATCTCGGGATTGGCGATGACACGACCTATGGCGACTTCATTGAGGACTATCTCAAAGTTGGCGTCGGGCGATGAGGTCAGGATGTCGTCGGCCGCGAAGGTGAATTGCGCCATGCCGGCGTCGGTGGTCAGCGTGCCGTCGAGCTCACCGTGATGATTGTCGCAGCGGCCATCTATATCTAAGGTAATGTAGCCCACTTCGTCGATACCCTTGGGGAGTGTCACAAGCGGATCGAGGAGCGTGTGCAGGAATTTCGGGGTGGCGGAGGCGGCGAGCATCAGTTCGTCGATACGTCGCGAGATGGTATCGAGCGGCCGAGAGAGGGTCGACATCAGGGCGAGATTGTAGCGATCGTCGGAGTCGTAGGCATCGAGGCGCACGGAGAGGTCGCCATTGACGGTGCCTTCGATCTCAAATTCGAGCTCTGCAGGGCGGTCGATCGGAGCGAGCGCTGGCACGAGGGGAGCAAGATCGGCGGGGGTGATATGCGAGCCGGCGTCGAGGGTGAGGCTGAAGGGGGTGTCGAGGATGCTGGTGAGCAGCGAGGTGTCCTCGTCGTGCTCGAAGCTGATGTTGCTGAACGCGAGTCGCGAGGCGGGCATTTCGAGCGAGAGCCCCTCAAGCGAGAGCATCGTGGGCGACATGATGTAGACACCCTGCAGGTTGGAAATCTCGAGGCCGGAGCGCTCGCGGAATTTCAGTCGCTTGACCTTGACATGCTGCTCCTGGCTTCCGACGGTGGGGACCACGAAATCGGCATTCAGGTCGCCGACAGCGACGTGTGCCGGGGAGAAGCGCCCCTCGGGAGGGACCGGTTCGGAGTCGACATCGTAGCTCAGGCGGCTGTCGCGGATGAGGATGGTGTTGATACCGAGCTGGAAAGCCTTCTTGCGCCCCTGAGGGCCATGATTGAGAGCGTCGATGATGGGCTGGATATTGGTGGGTGAGTCGGGCGAGGAGCGGCGGACTTTGGCTTCCAAGCCTATGAGCTCTACATAGTTGATGACGACTTCGTGATGCCGGAGCAGCTCCATCAGATTGATGCCGCCGCTGATTCGTTTGACGGTCATGAGGGTATCCCCCTCGGCTACTGTCAGCGAGACATCGTTGAGCAGCGCCTTGTTGAAGGGCGACAGTCGGGCCGAGCCGATCGAAACCTTCGCGCCAAGCAGCGCCGACAGCTCCTTCTGGGCGATCTCGGCCACCTTGTCCTGGACGGCGGGGAGCGATAGGGCGACAAACAGCAAGCCGGGCAGTGCGACAGCAAGCACTACTACACTGACTATCAAGGCTCTGATAAACTTATAAAGTCGCTTCATCCAGACAGGGCCATCGCGCCGGCAGGTGGCGCGGACGGATTATGAGTAAAAATGATCGGTTTCTCAGTATATATAATTAGTATATATAAATTGTACAAATTTAATACATAATGCGGAGTTTCGCGGCACGAAGCCCGGTAAAAATAATACCATTAATAACAATAGGGGCAAAAGGGACAATTTGGCAAAAACTTATAAGGCTTATTATCAATAGATTATAAATGATTATAGATTTTTTTCAGTAATTATTGAGTTTATTATGAGATTGTTTTGTATCTTTGCGCCGTCAAACGTATGCAGTATCAATAAAATTGCTTATCTTTGCACAGAAAATTTGGAATTACTAATTATAAAAACAAATCATTATGTCAGAAATTGCATCACGCGTTAAAGCTATCATCGTTGACAAGCTGGGCGTAGACGAAAATCAGGTTACCGAAACAGCAGCTTTCACCACCGACCTCGGTGCAGACAGCCTCGACACTGTAGAGCTCATCATGGAGTTCGAAAAAGAATTCGGTATCACAATTCCCGACGACAAGGCTGAAGGCATCGCTACAGTAGGCGACGCAGTAGCTTATATCGAAGCTGCTCAGGCCTAATCTATTTCCCACACTTGTCACTCTTGACTAAGCCGGGTGGAAGCAATGACGCCCCTTAGCGAGAGTGATAATGTTTTTAAATATGTAGATTCTCTACTTCAACTATAACCCTATTCATTATTCACTATGGAGTTAAAAAGAGTAGTTGTAACAGGCATGGGAGCCGTTACACCCCTCGGCAATGATGTCGAGACCACTTGGGCCAACGCCCTCGCCGGTGTCAGCGGTGCAGGCCCTATCACTCATTTTGATGCCTCAAAGTTTAAGACTCAGTTTGCTTGCGAGGTTAAGAACTTTGACACTTCATTTATCGACCGCAAGAAGCTCCGCACTCTCGACCTCTATGCTCAGTATGCGCTCTATGCAGCAAAGCAGGCTATCGAGAACTCCGGTATCGAAGAGGCCTCCAATCTCGATCGCAACCGTGTCGGCGTAATCATCGCTGCGGGTATCGGCGGTCTGCACACTTTCGAAGAGGAAGCAGGCTACTACGCCAAGAACATCGAGAACGGACCCAAATACAATCCCTTCTTCATCCCCAAGATGATCGCCGACATCGCTGCCGGCCACGTATCTATGGAATATGGCTATCATGGTCCCAACTTCGGCACTGTATCAGCTTGCGCTTCATCCAATAACGCCATCATCGATGCATTCAATCTGCTCCGTCTGGGCAAAGCTGACGCTATCGTCACCGGTGGAGCCGAAGCAGCTATCTTCCCCGCAGGTGTAGGCGGCTTCAACTCGATGCACGCCCTCTCAACCCGCAACGACAGCCCCGAGACAGCTTCACGTCCTTTCAGCAAGTCACGTGACGGCTTCGTCATGGGCGAAGGTTCGGTAGTCCTCGTGCTCGAGGAGCTCGAACACGCTAAGGCTCGCGGCGCGAAGATCTATGCAGAAATAGCCGGCGGCGGCATGAGTGCCGACGCTTACCACCTGACAGCGACTCATCCCGAAGGTCTCGGCGCTATCCTCGCTATGCGCAACGCGCTTGAGGATGCCAACATGAAGCCCGAAGACATCGACTACATCAACGTGCATGGCACATCTACTCCCGTAGGTGACATCTCTGAGATCAAGGCTATCCAGGAAGTATTCGGCAAGCACGCCTACGACCTCAACATCAGCTCTACCAAGTCAATGACCGGCCACCTGCTCGGTGCTACCGGCGCTATGGAAGCTATGTTCAGCATCAAGTCAGTGATGGAAGATGTCGTCCCCCCGACAATCAACCACGAAGAGGGTGACGAAGACGAAAACATCGACTACTCACTCAACTTTACCTTCAACAAGGCTCAGCACCGCCCCGTGCGCGCAGCTCTGAGCAACTCTTTCGGTTTCGGCGGCCACAACGCTACCGTCATCGTCAAGAAATACGAAGATAAGTAATCGTCAGATTTCGTAATGAGATATTTAGCAGGAGCCTCATTCCCGATGGGAGTTGCTCCTGCTTTTTTTTCGCTAATAAGACTATTATGAATGCACTTTTAGTCCTCTCGGGGGGCATGGACTCCACGTCGATGCTCTACGTCTACCGCGACGACATACGCCTGGCCGTCAACTTCCACTACGGCTCCAACCACAACGATCGCGAACGCCTCTCGGCACGCTATCACTGCGAGAAGCTGGGGATCGAACTCGTGGAGATCGACCTCGACTTCATGACAAAATATTTCAGCAGCTCGCTGCTCAGCGGCGCGGACTCGATACCCGAAGGGAGCTACGACCCGGAGAATATCCGCTCGACAGTGGTGCCCTTCCGCAATGGCATAATGCTCTCCATCGCAGCCGGACTCGCCGAGAGCCGCGGTCTGGACACTCTCATGCTCGCCAATCATGCCGGCGACCACGCCATCTACCCCGACTGTACGCCGGAGTTTGTCACAGCAATGGATAAGGCGATCGAGGCGGGCACATATCCCGGGATCAGACTCTACACCCCGTTCACCCATCTGACCAAGGGAGAAATAGCACGCAAGGGAGCCGAGGCAGGGCTCGACCCGTCGCAGACCTACTCATGCTATAAAGGGGGCGAGATACACTGCGGACGGTGCGCCACCTGCGTCGAGCGCCACGAAGCCATCATCGAGGCGGGTCTTGAAGACACCACCAAGTATTTATCGGACAAGCTGTTTTAATTGAGGCTACTTGACACGGAACATGTAGCCCAGGGTCACCATGATGGCGCTTCCGCGTGAGGCACTGAAATAGTCCTTTTTGGAGGCTCCATAGATGTTACCCAGGCCATAGTAATAGCGCCCTTCGAGCATAATCGAGTGGCGCTTCTTTACGATCAGCTCCATGCCAACACCGCCACAGATACCGTAGTCAAAGCGGTTTTCGACCTCCATTGACATCTGGGCTGTATGGCGATTGCGGGAGGGGAAGTCGGGTATCGAGCTGATATTGTGATAGTCAAAGTTGGCGGAAATGTTGTCGCCGACCATGTAGCAGAGCTGGGGACCGAGATTGAAGAAGCACTTGACCTTGCGGCTGCCGAAGAAGATGTGGGTCATGATCGGGAGCTCGATGGAGGAGAGGGTGCGCGAGTAGCTGAATTGGGGATTGTCAGAGAAGTCTTCGGTCCAACCACGCTGAGTGAAGTTGAGCTCCGCCATCAGTCCGACATGGCGCTCCTCGGCATAGCGAAATGAGGCGCCAAGGGTCAACCCTTTGTGCATCCCCTGCTCGATCGACGGGCTGAATGTCTGCTGTGAGAGCGCCGCTCCGGCATGACCGCCGACATGGACATGCGATTTATACAGGGTCTGAGCTGCGGCTGAGAGAGTTGCGGCTACGACTGCGAGGAGTAGGATCAGCGTCTTCTTCATAGGATGGGCTTCTTGTCGATATAGCCGTTGGGGCCGAAGGTGACGATAAAGATGGCGCGGTTGACGAGCTTATACGCGTCGTCGGCCGAATCCGGGAGCGAATAGTGGAAGGCGCTCTGGATGCCGACATAGGAGCCGGGGTCACCGATAAAATCACCGCCGTTGGAGATAGCAGTCTGGAGCAGATACATCGCTGAGTCGTAGCCGAGTATGCCCTGCACAGGGGCGGCATCAAGCATTGCGACTCCATACTCGGCCCTGAATTCCTTCTCGAGCTCGACGCGTGCCGGCTCGTTGGGCGCGGCATAGAAGCGGGTGTAGATGGTGGCATTGTTCTCGCCGAGGCGGTTGAAGTATTCGCCACGGAAGGTGATCCACTCGGGATAGCCGAAGAGAGCTGTGCGCGACCCGGTGCGCTCGGCTGCAAATCGACGGATCCCTTCGGTGATCTTGGCAAACTCGGCGCGCTGACCCGACATCGGGACGAAAACGCAATCGACTGAGTCAGGGATCTCTGCGAGGTCCTTGACTTGGAGGATGTTGCGGAAAGTCACGTCGCGATATTCGCGTCCCAGGCTGTCCATGCGCTCCTTGAGCAGCGAGACGAATGCGTCCTTGTCGGCCTGACCGTCATAGCGCGACAGGATGACGGGGAGGCTCTCGGGATAGAGGCTGACAAACTCGTCGACAGCCTCGGCATAGAGGTCGCCGTGGGGGATATTAACCTGAATCACATGAGGATAGGTCTTATAGAGCTGGCTCTTGACATTAAATACATTGAAGAGATAGGTGTCGGCACTCATGCCCTGAGCGATGGCTGTGAGCTGAGCCTCATTGTCAGGGCCGACGATGATATTGGCCCGGGCGAGCTCAGGCTGACGCATCAGTTCGGCAACCGTATCGGTCGACATGGCCGAATCGTAGGCTCTGACTATGATATGTGTGGAAGGGGAGTTCTCAGCGACACGACGGGCGGCGAGCAGGAAGCCTTCATAGAACTCGGTGAAGAGCTGCGTTGCCTTGGTAGGTTCCTCCTGCGATAGCATGAAGGGGAGCACAAGGGCTACGCTGACAGTGTCGGCATTGGCGACTTCAGCGGTCGGGTCGTCGGCGTCGGGGGTGTCGACATAGACTACATATTTTTCGGCTATTCTACGCTCAGAGGGGATAAGCGAGTAATCGGTCGGCTCCTCAGGCTCGATGGCAGCTACTGCGGCCGACTGCGGAGCGGCCGGCTCATCGGTGTAGACCTTAAGGATATCGCCGGGTGCGACACCGTTGGCTGCCTGAGGATTAAGGCGGATAATGTCGGCAAGCGACATCCCGGCCGACTGGGCGATGCCGTAGAGAGACTCACCGCGACGCACCTTATGGTCGACCGTCTGGCGGCCCGATGCCGGGGCTGTAGCCGGCGCGGACTCTGCGACATCATCAGCTGACTCTGTGGCTACCACGAGCTCAGGCGCGGGTGTCGCCATCGGTTCAGCTTTTTGGTCAGCTTTCGGCTCAGTCTTTGGTTCGACCTTAGGCTCCGGCTTCTGGGCGGGTCGCTCAGCGAAGGTCCTGGCTTCTGAAGTCACGGGGATGTAAAGGCGCATCCCGGCGCGAAGGCCGTCGAGAGCCTGCGGATTGGCCGAGGTGATATCCGATGTGGTCACACCCATCTGCTTGGCTACCTTATAGATACTTTCACCCTTCTTGACGTCATAATAATAGTATTCCTTACCGTTGACAAAAGCTCGCGGGAGCTCAGGCGAAACTGCGTAAAGGATTGCCCCGACCGAAAACAAGGCTACGGCAACGATATTTCTAAGCTTGAGGATTCTCATGAAACTTCTTTATATTTTTTAGAACTACAAAGGTAAGCGTTTTTATCTCTTCTTTAAACAAAAATGTGTAAATTTGCACCTTGAAAACAATTATAACGTATGCAGAATCTTAGAAACATTGCCATCATTGCCCACGTAGACCATGGCAAGACCACTCTCGTAGACAAAATGCTTCTCGCCGGACACCTCTTCCGCGACAATCAGACAACGGGAGAACTCATCCTCGACAACAACGATCTCGAACGTGAAAGAGGTATAACAATCCTCTCCAAGAACGTATCGATCAACTATAAAGACACTAAAATCAACATCATCGACACCCCGGGACACGCCGACTTCGGCGGCGAGGTGGAGCGCGTGCTCAACATGGCCGACGGCTGCCTGCTGCTGGTCGACGCTTTCGAGGGTCCGATGCCTCAGACCCGCTTCGTGCTCCAGAAGGCCATCCAGATGGGCCTGAAGCCTGTGGTCGTAATCAACAAGGTCGACAAGCCCAACTGCCGCCCCGACGAGGTGCAGGAGATGGTGTTTGACCTGATGTGCAGCCTCGACGCTACTGAGGATCAGCTCGACTTCCCGACCATCTACGGCTCGGCCAAGAACGGCTGGATGAGCACCGACTGGCACAAGCCTACCGACAACATCCTTCCCCTGCTCGACGCAATCCTGGAATATATCCCCGCGCCTGTCACCCTCGAAGGTGACCCGCAGATGCTCATCACCTCGCTCGACTTCTCAAGCTATGTAGGTCGTATCGCCATCGGCCGCGTGCATCGCGGTACCCTCCGTGAGGGTATGGAGATAGCTCTCTGCAAGAAGGACGGCAGCATCTCACGCCAGAAGATCAAAGAGCTCCACGTATTCGAGGGCATGGGTCGCAAGCGCGTGGAGAGCGTCAGCAGCGGCGACATCTGCGCGCTCGTGGGTATCGACGGATTCGAGATCGGCGACACCGTGGCTGATCCTGCCAATCCGGAGCCCCTCCCCCGCATCGCCATCGACGAGCCCACGATGTCAATGACATTCACCATCAACGATAGCCCCTTCTTCGGTCGCGACGGTAAGTTTGTCACATCGCGCCACATACATGACCGCCTTATCCGCGAGCTCGACCGCAACCTTGCGCTCCGCGTCAAGAAGGACGACCACCAGGATGTCTGGACCGTCTTCGGTCGCGGTGTGCTGCATCTCTCAGTCCTGATCGAGACTATGCGTCGCGAGGGATATGAGCTGCAGGTAGGTCAGCCTCAGGTGCTTATCAAGGAAATCGACGGCGTCAAGTGCGAGCCAGTCGAGCTGCTCACCATCAACGTCACCGAGGAGTATGCCTCCAAGATGATCGACATGGTGACCCGCCGCAAGGGTGACCTGATGACGATGTCAAGCCAGGGCGACCGCACCCACATGGAATTCCAGATACCTTCGCGCGGCATCATCGGCCTGCGCAACAATGTGCTGACAGCTTCGGCCGGCGAGGCTATCATGGCTCACCGCTTTCTCGAATATCAGCCCTGGAAGGGCGACATCGAGCGCCGCACAAACGGCTCGCTGATCGCCATGGAGGCAGGCACAGCATTCGCTTACGCCATCGACAAGCTGCAGGATCGCGGACGATTCTTCATCTTCCCTCAGGAGGAGGTATATGCCGGCCAGGTAGTAGGCGAAAATGCCAAGGACAATGACATCGTAGTCAATGTCACCAAGTCGAAGAAGCTGACCAACATGCGTGCATCGGGCGCTGACGACAAGGCCCGCATCGTGCCGCCTGTCGTATTCAGCCTCGAAGAAGCTCTGGAATACATCAAGGAAGACGAGTATGTGGAGGTGACACCCCACCATATCCGTCTGCGCAAGATTATCCTCGACGAGACCGAGCGCAAGCGCGCCGGCCGCTAACCCCACAGATTCCGACGTCATGGCCCTCTCCCTCACCTTACCCCGATCGACCGACGGACGGCGCCGACAGCTCCCGCTGTGCTCCCGCTCGCTGGTGATCATCGGCGCGAACGGCAGCGGCAAGTCGCGATTTGCGGCTACGCTTGCCGGCAGCCTGGGTGAGAGAGCCTACAGAATCGGCGCTCTGCCGGGAATATACGGTAGCGCATCCAAGGAGGCTCCCGATATTGACCGGCTGCTCGACAAGCTGCGGCGCGATGAGCTCGACAACCTGCTTGACTTCAAGCTGCGACGTACATCGGACGCCTCAGCCAAGCTTGAACCGACGCGACTCGACACACTCATTGACCTCTGGCGCGAGATCTATCCCAACCATAACATCCTGCTGGACAGCACTCACTTCGCATTCACACGCGACGATTCGACCGACGACTCGCCCTACTCCGCCGCCCGGCTGAGCGATGGCGAGCGCGCCGTGCTATATCTTATCGCGGCCATGCTATATGCCCCGAAGGGAGCCGTAGTGCTGGCAGACTCGCCGGAGATGTTTCTACATCCTACGGTCATGCAGTCGCTATGGAACCGGCTCGAACAGCTGCGTCCGGACTGCACGATGGTCTACACGACACACGACTTCGAGTTCGCATCGACCCGCCAGGGTGCATCGGTCATCTGGGTGCGCGAGTATGATCCGGCCAACTCTCAGTGGGACTACGAGATACTTCCTCCGGGCTCTCCACTGTCAGAGGAGATGTATATGTCGCTCATCGGTGCCCGCAAGCCGGTGCTCTTCATCGAAGGCGATGGTGTACGCTCCATCGACTCCAAGCTCTACCCACTGATATTCAAGGACTATACTGTAAAGTCATTAGGCAGCTGCAACAAGGTCATAGAGGCCACGAGGACATTCAACGATCTCAACACCCTGCACCACATGGTGTCGCGCGGAATCGTCGATCGCGACCGTCGCGATGCCGGAGAGGTCGACTATCTGCGCAGAAAGAATATCATGGTGCCGGACGTGGCCGAGATCGAAAATCTGCTGCTGCTCGAAGAGGTGGTCAGAGCTGTGGCCTCGGCACGCGGATATAACGAATCGACGGTAGCCAAGCGCGTCAGGCAGACCATCATAAAAATGTTTGCAGCAGAATATCGCGAGCAGGCTCTGATGCACACACGCCACCACGTAAAGCGCACGGTGGAATACCGTATCGACGGCCGCTTCACCGACATATCCCAGCTCGAGAGGCACATCGCCGGACTGGTGGGCGAGATACGCCCGCGCCACTACTACGATGAACTGTGCCGACAGTTCAAGCAATATATCAATGACGCTGACTATGAATCGATACTGCGCGTCTACAATCAGAAGTCTATGCTGCCCAACTCCAATGTAGCGGGACTGGTGGGACTACACAACAAAGATGCCTATATCGCTGAGATAATTGCCCTGCTGAAAGCTGACGGCGAAGCTGCCGAGCGGATCCGAAAGGCCGTCACGGGTGCGCTGCATCTACAGAACTGAAAATTTTGCAGGAATAAAAGCTTGATTGTGGGAAAAGATTAGTACCTTTGCAGAACGAGAGACGTCTCCGTAGTTCAATGGATAGAATATTGGATTCCGGTTCCAACGATTGGGGTTCGACTCCCCACGGGGATACGACGAGAGCCACGCCGCAAGCGTGGCTCTCTTGCTGTATCATAGAAGGTAATCTAAAATGCGGAGTGGCTATTCGTGGTGGAAATTGGTGAAGACGCCACGCTCCTGAGCGGGGATGCCATCGGCCCGGGCGGCAAGACGGATGCCGCGGAGCATGAAGGCCATGTTGGCGGCCAGGTTGCGCATGGTCTGGAGGCCTTCGAGGTCGGCCTCGACATCCTCAGCCGTAAATCCATGGACTTCATTCCAATACGTGCTTGACACTACCGGCATCGAGCAGATGGTGAAGTACTTGTTAATCTCATCGAAGGCTGATGTCGAGCCGGCGCGACGGGATGAAACTACGGCGGCTCCGAGCTTCATAGTCTTGTCGACAGTACCGGATGTGCTATAGAAGAGACGGTCGAGAAACGCGAGCAGCTGGCCGTTGGCACCGGCATAATAGACCGGGGTGCCGATCACGACACCATCGGCTTCCGCCAGCTTGGGAGCGGTCTCGTTGACCTGGTCATTGAAGACGCAGCGGCCATGCTCGCGGCAGAAGTTGCACCCGATGCAACCACGGATGTCTTTATTTCCGACATTAATCCTTTCAGTATCTACGCCATTGGCTTTCAGGGTCTCTTCGACTTCGCGCAAGGCGCGGTCGGTGCAGCCGCTGAGGTGGGGGCTGCCGTTAATCACCAGTACTTTCATTCTATTGCTATCAAAACGTTATAGTTATGCTTAGATTTAACAATCTACAGGCCGGATGGTTTTATCCGAATATCAGACTATTTTTTGACTGTATCGGAGTTCTGATTATAAGCTTTGGCCACGCACTTCCATTCGCCACCGAGCTTGAGCAGGAGCAGGAAATCGGTGAAGTCTATTCGACCACCCCACTTCTCTTCGAGCACGCGGACTACAGCGACCGTCTCCTCTACGGCCAGCACGTCGATGCGAGCCTTGAAGTCGGCTCCGGCGCCAACTGTGTCAACATTGTGATAGAACTGCTCGATTGATCCGCGCTCGACGGCGCCGTCAAGGATACCGAACAACACGGCATCATCGGTAAACAGGGTCTTGGCATACGAGCTATTGCCCTCGGCAACGCTTTTCACGAACTTTTCAGCGGCTTTGGCCACTGCTTCATATTCTTTAATCTCGTTTCTCATATTGAAATATTTTTTTCGTCGGCAAAATTATCTATATATGCCATTATCGACAAGTACTGAAAAAATTTTCAGTACCAGAAAAATTATTCGGTATGGCAGGTTATCGATATATCCGCTATATTTGTATCTTAAAACAGAATCAATGGCTTACGAAAAGAAAATTCCCGTCGACCTCGACTGTCCGCTCCGCCTGACTATGAGCCTTATAGAGTCAAAATGGAAATCCTGCCTGCTCGATGAGCTCCGCTCGGGCGCGGAGATGCGTCCCAGTGAGCTCCACAAATGCCTTCCGGAGGCTACGCCACGCGTGCTTGACCTACAGCTGAAGGAAATGGTCGAGGACGGACTGGTCAGCAAGACGATATTTCCGGAACTACCTCCACGCTCGGCCTATCAGATCACAGAGTTAGGAAGTAGTCTGCTACCCATTATTGACTCGATGTTACGCTGGGGAGAAGCCCACATGGACCTCTTTGAAAAGAAATACGGCCGATAATTATTATTACGGATTTTCAGCGGGAAAAGATGATTTTTTTATGTATCTTTGTGGGAGATTAGGTCAACTTACCAAAGATATTAACACAATGAAAAAGATAACTCTCTTCATAGCCGGATGCGCTGTTGCCCTGAACATAAATGCATCGAAACCGCAGAAATCCGTATCACCCTCCGACCCGTCGCTCCGCTATACCGGACGCGTGGAGCAACTCGCCGACGGCTCTACACAGTTTGACTGGGCAGGCGTCTACCTCGAGACGCGCCTGAACGGTTCCGACCTCGACATCCGCCTTAGCGATACGGGAAAGAGCTACTACAACGTGTTTGTCGACGGCGATCTCCACAAGGTAGTGCAGTCGATCGGCAACGACACGATCATCAACTTTGTCAGCGGGCTGAAAGGGAGCAAGCCCCACTCGCTGCGCATACAGAAGCGCACCGAAGGTGAGACCGGCCGCACGACCCTGCATGAGCTGCTGATCTCCGCCAAGGCGTCGCTGGCCGAGGAGCCCCGCACCCGCACTCGCCTGATAGAGATCATCGGCAACTCGCTGACAGCAGGCTTCGGCACCGAGGGTAAGGACCGCTCCGAGCCCTGGAGCGTCGAGACCCTCAACTGTGACCTCTCCTACTCGACCATACTGCCTCGCTACTTTGATGCCGACTACTCGCTGATAGCCCACTCGGGACGCGGTGTAGCGCGCAACTATGGCGACAGCGTGCGCACATCGGCCGTCACGATGAAGCATAAGTTCCTGCAGACCTATGACATGGACACCCTGTCGCGCTGGGACTTCAACCGCTATACTCCCGACCTGGTCATCATCAACCTCGGCTCCAACGACTTCTCAACCGAGCCCCACCCCTACCGGAGCGAGTTTGTCGGAGCCTACAAGGAGCTTATCGGCGAGATACGCGAGGCCTACGGCCAGAAGCCTATCCTCTGCGTCTTTCCCCCGACGATGAATGCGGTGGCCTACCCTTACATGGAGGAGATTGTACGCGATCTGTCCGACCCCGACGTGCATCTGGTACGCCTGCCCGACCTGATGATGAACAATACGACCGACCTGGGGTCAGTATGGCATCCCAACTATAACGGCCAGCGCAAGATGGCTATGTGCCTCATCCCCGTCGTGTCGACCATCACCGGCTGGGAAATCAGTTCGAAACCCATTAAATAACGTCAGAGCGATATGGCCGAAGAAGATAAAGACTCAGAACTCAGCAACGCCGTATCCACTCCGGAAGTTGCCGTAGAATACACCGAGGATGACATCATCACCCTCGCCTGGAACGAGCATGTGCGCCGCCGACCGGGTATGTATATCGGTAAGCTGGGCGACGGCTCCGAGAGCGACGACGGCATCTACGTGCTGCTCAAGGAGGTGATCGACAACACTATCGACGAATACGCCATGGGCTATGGCCGTCAGGTCACAGTCGAGGTGACTCCTCAGGGGGTAGCCGTGCGCGACTATGGCCGAGGCATCCCCCTGGGCAAGCTCATCGAGTCGAGCTCGGTGATGAACACCAGCGGCAAGATCGAGTCAAAGGCCTTCCAGAAGTCAGTCGGCCTCAACGGTGTGGGCCTTAAGGCGGTCAACGCCCTCTCGAACGACTTCCTGATCCGAAGCGTGCATGACGGCAAGATGAAGTGGGCCCGATTCAGCTGCGGCAACCTCATCGAAGAGGGCAAAATCACTGAGACCGAGGAGGCCAACGGCACATACGTGGAGTTTACACCCGACCCGACGGTATTCACCAACTACGAGTTTCGCGACGACTTCATCGTCACGATGATACGCAACTACACATTCCTCAATACGGGTCTGGTGATAGTCTACAACGGCAAGCGTTATATATCGCGCAACGGCCTTGAGGACCTGCTGACCCAGAACATGACCCACGAGCCCCTCTACCCCATCATCCACATCAAGGGGGAGGATATCGAGATAGCTCTCACCCACTCCAACCAGTATGGCGAGGAATACTACTCCTTTGTCAACGGCCAGCACACGACCCAGGGCGGTACACACCTGACCGCCTTCAAGGAGGCTGTATCACGCACGATCAAAGACTATTTCGGCAAGAACTTTGAATATTCCGATATCCGCAACGGCATCGTAGCCGCAGTTGCTATCAAAGTGCAGGAGCCGATATTCGAGTCGCAGACCAAGACGAAGCTCGGCTCGCGCGACATGGGTCCCGACGGCCCCACTGTGGCTAAATTCATAGGCGACTTCATCAAGAAGGAGCTCGACAACTATCTGCACCGCAACCTCGACACGGCCGACGCCATCCTGCGCAAGGTGCAGGAGAGCGAGCGTGAGCGAAAGGCCCGTGCCGGGGTCACCAAGCTCGCCCGCGAGCGTGCCAAGAAGGTCACTCTCAACAATCGTAAGCTGCTCGACTGCCGCGTGCACCTCAACGACGCCCGTGGCTCGGAGGACAAGAAACTGGCATCGTCGATCTTCATCACCGAGGGCGACTCTGCTGCCGGATCTATCACCAAAATCCGTAATGTCGAGACGCAGGCCGTATTCTCGCTCCGAGGCAAGCCCCTCAACAGCTACGGCCTGACTCAGAAAGTGGTCTATGAGAACGAAGAGTTCAACCTGCTGCAGGCGGCGCTCAACATCGAGGAGGGTATCGAGGGACTTCGCTACAACAAGGTCATCATCGCGACGGATGCCGATGTCGACGGCATGCACATCCGCCTGCTGATGCTCTGCTTCTTCCTCCAGTTCTTCCCGGATCTGGTCAAGAAGGGGCATGTCTATGTGCTGCAGACCCCGCTCTTCCGCGTTCGCAACAAAAAGACTACCCGAAGGATGGGTTCATCAAAGAAGAAGGACGGCGCGCAGGAAGAGACCTACTATTGCTACTCCGATGAGGAGCGCATAGCCGCCATCGAGCGTCTGGGCGCCAATGCCGAGATCACCCGATTCAAAGGCTTAGGTGAGATCTCGCCGGACGAGTTCCGCGACTTCATCGGGCCGGGCATGCGCCTTGACCCCGTCAAGCTCCGCAAGGAGGACGGCCTCGACGACATCCTCGAGTTCTATATGGGTAAAAACACATCCGACCGCCAGAACTTTATCATCAACAATCTTGTAGTAGAAGATGACAGCGAAATATCCTGAACAGACTCCTGTCACGGCTCTATTTGCCGGATCGTTTGATCCCTTCACGATAGGCCACCTCTCGATCGTCGCCCGCTCGCTCCCGCTTTTCGACAAGCTGGTGATAGCGGTCGGGGTCAATGACGCCAAAAAAGGGGCGATGACCGTAGAGGAGCGCATCGAGGCAATCAGGCAGGCTACCGCCGACCTGGCTCCCAAGATCGAGGTGACCTCCTGGAGCGGCCTGACCGTCGACCTGGCCAAAAAGGTGGGTGCCACCTATCTGCTGAGAGGAGCCCGGACTGCTGCCGACTTCGACTATGAATACACCCTCGCGACTATCAACCGCGACATCGCAGGCATCGAGACCATCATCATGCCGACCCTCCCCGAACACGCGGCTATCAGCTCATCGGTGGTCCGCGAGCTGAGCCGCTTCGGCTATAATCCATCAAAATACCTTCCCTGACTATGAAACAGATCCGCACCATATTCGCACTTGCTATTACATTATTATATATACCCGCGCTTTCGGCCCAGACAAGCGGCTTCACCCCAGAGATGAAGCTCCGCATGGCCAATCGCATCATGGAGACCTACTATGTCGATTCGATCGACTCAGACAAGGCTGTCGAGAGCGCAATCGTAGCTATGCTCAAGACTCTCGACCCCCACTCGACCTACACCAACGCCGAGGAGACCCGCGAGCTGACCACTCCGCTCGAAGGCAATTTCTCGGGCATCGGAATCCAGTTTAATATGCTCGAAGACACCGTCTTCGTGATCCAGACCATTCCCGGCGGCCCCTGCGAGAAGGTAGGCATAGTCCCCGGCGACAGAATAATCCAGGCGGGCGACTCGATACTCGCCGGTCGCAAGCTCTCCAACTCCAGGATCTTAGGTATCCTCCGCGGTCCGAAGGGATCTGTCGTACCTCTGACGGTCGTGCGCCGAGGAGAGGCAGAGCCGATGATGTTCAGCGTGGAGCGCGACGACATTCCAATCCACAGCGTCGACGCCTCTTTCATGGCCGACCCCACGACAGGCTATATCCGCATAACCCGTTTCGCCGAGAATACGGCCGACGAGCTGAAAGAGGCTCTCGCCGACCTCAAGCGGCAAGGGATGAAGAACCTCATCATCGACCTCGAGGACAATGGCGGCGGATATCTCGGAGCAGCGACAGAGATAGCCTCGGAGTTTCTACCCAAGGGGGCGCCGATCGTCTACACCGATGCTGAGAAACTCGGCACGAGCACCTATGACAATGAGCGCAAAGGCTCGTTCCTCGACGGCCGCATAGTGGTGATGGTCAACCAGTATTCAGCCTCAGCGAGCGAGATCCTCTCAGGCGCCATTCAGGACAATGACCGCGGACTGATCGTCGGTCGCCGCACATTCGGCAAAGGGCTCGTGCAGCGCCCGTTCAACTTCCCCGACGGATCGATGATACGCCTGACAGTGTCGCGCTACTTCACCCCCTCGGGTCGATGCATCCAGCGCCCTTACGACCGCGAAAACCTCGACGACTACAACCTCGACATCCTCCACCGCTATGAGCATGGCGAATTCACAAGCGCCGACTCGGTGCAGCTCGACAAGTCGCAGGCCTACTACACGCTCCACAATCATCGCCCCGTCTATGGCGGGGGGGGTATCATGCCCGACTTGTTTGTGCCGCTCGACACCACCGCCGTCACCCCCTGCTATCGCCAGCTGCTCGCCAAAGGAATCATCAACCGATACGCCATCACCTACGTCGACGACAATCGCGATTCGCTCCACACGGCCTACCCCACGGAGCAGTCATTTATCGACGGCTTCAATGTCGGACCCGAGCTCATCGACGGCCTCGCCAAAATGGCTACCACATCAGGCATCGAGCTGAAAGAGGATGAATTTGAGAACTCAACTCCAATGCTCCGCACCATCCTCAAGGGACTCATCGGCCGAGATCTCTTCCAGACTTCGACCTACTACAAGGTTGTTTATCCGATACTCAACGACGAGTATATCGCAGCCCTCCAGCTAATAAATGACAAAAAAATGTACGAAAACCTGCTCAAACACGGCCAAAAGGCTAAATAAATGTTAATGGGGCGTCGCTTTTCGCGGCAGAATTGTTAATTAGGTTAGCAATAATAGATAACTTTGCGCCTAATTATGAAAAAAGAAACTAGCAACATCAATATATTGACCGACCTCATAGAGCGTATTGCGCTGACGCAAGACCCTCAAAAGGCAGTCGTCTTCCAATACAAAAACGAGTCGTGGGAACCTGTCAGCGCTTCGACGCTCGACACTCTGACGCGCCAGGCAGCCTGCGCGCTCGAGATACTCGGCATTGAAGTGCAGGATCGTATCGGCATTTTCTCATCCAATCGCCTCGGATGCATCGTAGCCGATTTTGCCGCCTACGCCCTGAGAGCCGTGCCCGTATCGCTCTACGCTACGAGCAGCGCTGACCAGGTCAGATACATCGTGCGCGACGCTTCGGCCAAGGTTCTCTTCGTAGGAAGCGACTCCCAGCTGACGGCCGCCATGTCGATAGCCGGCGAATGTCCGTCGCTGACCCATATCATCGGCCTGAGCGACACCATAGCCGCCCCTAAAGCCAAGATGCCTGAGGGTGTAGACTACATGAGCTACGCCGACTTCCTGACTCTCGGAGCCCACGCATCGGAGAAGTGTCGCGAAGCAGTAGCCCGCCGCACAGCCGAGGCTACCGATAAAGATATCGCCACATTAATATATACCTCCGGCACCACAGGCGAGCCCAAGGGAGCCATACTCACCCACTCATGCTTCAACGCATGCATGGAGATGCACCGCCGCTGGCTGACCAACCTCGACACCAGCGACACCTCCCTCTGCTTCCTCCCGCTGAGCCACATCTTCGAGAAAGCATGGACCTACTTCTGCCTCTACCGCGGCATTCAGGTCTACATCAACACCGACCCGCGAGAGATACAGCGCGCCATCAAGCAGGTACACCCCACCTGCATGTGCAGCGTGCCCCGCTTCTGGGAGAAAGCCTACGCCGGAATCCAGGAAAAGATATCCGAAATGGGAGCCATGCAGCGCGCCCTCGTGCGCCGAGCCCTCAGCATAGGCCGACGCCGCAACCTCCACTATAAACGCCTCGGCCTCAAAGTGCCCCGCTGGCTGGAGATGCGCTATCGCTTCTACGACCGCCGCGTCTTCGCCACCATGCGTCGGGCCGTTGGCATCGACCGCGGCAAGATGTTCCCCACCGCCGGAGCTCCCCTGAGTCCCGAAATCGTGGAATTCTTCCAGAGCGCAGGCGTCAACGTCATCATCGGCTACGGACTATCCGAGACTACAGCCACCGTCACCGCCTACCCCTTCACCGGCTACGAGATCGGCACCGTCGGCACACCCATCAGCGGAGTCGAAATCAAAATCGGCGATCAGAGCGAGATCCTCGTCAAAGGCCCGACAGTCATGAGCGGCTACCTCAACAAGCCCCTCGAGACAGCCGAAGCATTTACAGCCGACGGATGGTTCCGCACGGGCGATGCAGGCTACATCGACGCCAACGGTGCCCTTGTCATCACCGAGCGACTCAAAGACCTCTTCAAGACCTCCAACGGCAAATATATCGCCCCGCAGGCCATCGAGAGCTGCCTCGGCCAGGACAAATATATCGAGCAAGTAGCCGTCATCGGCAACAATAGGAAATACGTAACAGCCATAATCATCCCCGCCTTTGAGGCCATCAAAGAATACGCACGCAAGAAAAAGATACAATACAAGACGCTCGATGACCTGGTGCGCAATACCTACATACGCCAGCTCATCCAGAGCCGAATAGACGCCCTGCAGGCCCGCTTCGCACCATTCGAGAAGATCAAGAAATTCACCCTCCTGCCGCGCGAATTCACGATGGAGAATGGCGAGCTGACCAACACCCTCAAGATACGTCGCCCGATCATCAACTCGCACTATGCCCGGGAGATCGAGGCAATGTATGCATAAGAACAGTTAATTATAGTTAAACGACTTGACGCAGAGCGCGAGGAGAGCTATATTTGCAGACTATCTCATCAACAGACACACGGGGTTGACCGGTTTTGACAGCGTGTAGAGGTGGTGAGTAAGCATGCAGAGCAATGATGGCTACGCTCTATAATCTGGGACATCACAATTTCAAATGGCAACAACAACTATGCTCTTGCTGCTTGATTGAAGTATAGTAGATCAGCTTAATCTCCGCAACAGTTGCAGAGACAAGACATCGCCCGAGAGCCAGCGACCCGAGGCTCCTCGATCAGGCGGTGCAGAAAAATCGGGTATAGGGGGCCGGCCGCCTCGAGAAGCCCCCGAAACAACAGAGGATAAGACCGGCGTTGGTAGTCTCTTGCCTGCGCCGATACGAAAACCAAGTAGAGACTAAGCATGTAGAAAGCTCATTAGTTCCGCGTTTGGACGAGGGTTCAAGTCCCTCCAACTCCACTTGGCGGGTCGGACATATCGCCTTTGGCGCTTTGCCTGCGCAAAGAACTTCCGGACCACGCAAGACAAAATTAAGACAACCTTTAGCCCCTTGAGCAAAGGGCGAAACAAACCGCAGACTATCAGTTAGTTCTGCGTTTTTTCGCACCGAAAAATCATAAAATCCTGTAATAGGGCTTTTACAAAAACAACTAAAATAGGTAGGGGAATCTTCGGTTTGTGGATAAAGTCTAAATATATAAGCTATCGCAAGTAGAGCAGGTGAAAAGTTTGAATCAGTCATATATTGAGCAGTATCAATGGTTTTAGTTTGTTATCAGAAAAAAAAGTTTGTATATTTGCAGTCCCATTGGAGGCCGCTGTGGGTTACTTCGGTAAGGCGGCAACCTGCCCGCGACGCGGGCTTTTTTTTTGCCGTATACCGTCGGATCAATCAATGATTGCCTTGACAGTTTCAATTAAAACGCCTAATTTCGTAACCTTATAATCCTATATATACAACGTGCATGACAACATACCTGAAGTATTCCGAAGATATTTTAATAACAAAAGAATGGACTCCGGGGAGTTGGGTCAATATTGAGACTCCGACGCCAGATGAATTGACGAATTTGAAAGCCCAATTCGGACTACCCGAGGATTTTCTGAACGATTTATCTGATATTGACGAACGTCCGCGCGTGGAGCACAACGACGGATGGGATTGCATCGTTTTGCGTATTCCCGTCAGGGACAATGATATGCCATTTGTTACCATTCCGCTGGGAGTGATGATTAAAGATGAGTATATTGTAACGGCGTGC
>JAAVFS010000126.1 GCA_014800605.1 Bacteroidales bacterium
ATCAGGCCCCAGTGAGGCCATTCACCCGTAATCACAAAGAAATGTCAATCGATAACCTTATATCTCAAGCCGTAGCCAAGGCTCTCAAGGAGCTCTACGGCCTCGATGTCGAGCCGTCAGCCATCGTCCCCGAAACCACCAAGAAGGAGTTTGAGGGCAATCTCACAGTCGTAGTCTTCCCCTGGGTCAAGGCCGCGCGCAAACGCCCCGAAGATGTCGGCAACGAGATCGGTCAGTGGCTCGTCGAGAATGAGCCTGCCGTCGACCGCTTCAATGTCATCAAAGGCTTCCTCAACATCGTCATCGAGCCTACTTTCTGGAACTCAGTGCTCAAGCATATCGCCGACACCCCTGACTATGGCATCCGCACCGCCGGTGAGGACGCCCCGCTGGTGATGGTCGAATACTCCTCGCCCAACACCAACAAACCCCTCCACCTGGGCCATGTCCGCAATAACCTGCTCGGCTACAGCCTCTCGCGCATCCTCGAAGCTTGCGGCAACCGCGTAGTCAAGACCAACATCGTCAACGACCGCGGCATCCACATCTGCAAGTCGATGCTCGCATGGCAGAAGTGGGGCAACGGCGCCACCCCCGAGTCGACCGGTCTCAAAGGCGACCATCTCATCGGCGACTACTATGTCCTCTTCGACAAGCACTTCAAGGCTGAAGTCGAGGAGCTCATGAAGCAGGGCATGACCAAGGAGGAAGCCGAAAAGGCCTCACCCCTGATGCAGGAAGCCCGCGCCATGCTCGTCAAGTGGGAGCAGAAAGACCACGAAGTGCGCGCCCTCTGGGAGAGAATGAACGGCTGGGTCTATGCCGGATTTGACGAGACCTATAAGCGCATGGGCGTAGGCTTCGACAAGATCTACTACGAGAGCGACACCTATCTCGAAGGCAAAGAGAAAGTGCTCGAAGGTCTTGAGAAAGGCATCATGTACCGCAAGGAAGACGGCTCCGTATGGGCCGACCTGACCGCCGACGGCCTCGACCACAAGCTCCTGCTCCGCAGCGACGGCACCTCCGTCTATATGACACAGGACATCGGCACCGCCAAACTCCGCTTCGCCGACTATCCCATCGACAAGATGATCTACGTCGTGGGCAACGAGCAGAACTACCACTTCCAGGTGCTCTCACTGCTCCTCGACAAGCTCGGCTTCAAGTGGGGCAAGGATCTGGTGCACTTCTCCTACGGCATGGTCGAGCTCCCCAATGGCAAGATGAAGAGCCGCGAGGGCACAGTAGTCGATGCCGACGACCTGATGGAAGAGATGGTCAGCACCGCACGTGAGGTGTCAGCCGAACTCGGCAAGCTCGACGGACTCACCCCCGCCGAAGCCGAAGATATCGCTGAAATCGTAGGTCTCGGAGCTCTGAAATACTTCCTTCTCAAGGTCGACCCGACCAAGAACATCACCTTCGACCCCAAGGAGACCATCGACTTCAACGGCAACACAGGCCCCTTCATCCAGTACACCTACGCCCGCATCCGCTCTGTGCTCCGTCGCGCCGCCGAGGCCGGCATCGAGCCGACCGACTATCTCGGAGTGAAGCCCAACGACAAGGAAGTGGCTCTGATCCAGACCCTCGCCGACTTCCCCGCAATCGTAGAGCAGGCAGGACGCCGCTACAGCCCCGCCCTCATAGCCAACTATGTCTATGAGCTGACCAAGCAGTACAACCAGTTCTACCACGACTACTCCATCCTCAAGGAAGAGGACGCTGCCGTACGCTCGCTGCGCCTGACTCTCTGCGAAGTCACCGCACGCACCATCGCTGCCGGCATGGCTCTGCTGGGCATCCGTGTCCCCGAGCGCATGTAATCCATTAAAACAATCTCCAAAAACATATCACTATGAACAATTACTATTCAAATAACGCAACCGATATGCAGGCTCTCGATGCCTACGTATCACGCATCATGAAGCAGGTCTACGTCAAGATGTTCCTGGCGCTGATCGTGTCAGCCCTGACAGCACTCGCCGTGCCCCACATCCCCGCCGTAGCCCAGTTTGCCTTCTCGAAGGGTGGATATATCTTCCTCGCCATCGTCGAGATCGGACTTGTGCTGTGGATCTCAGCCGGCATCAACCGCATGAGCAGCTCTACAGCCTCGCTCCTCTTCTATCTCTTCGCTATAGTCAACGGAGCCACCCTCTCGATCATCTTCCTCGTCTACTCCCCCGGCTCAATCATGAAGACATTCTTCATCACCGCCGGCACATTCGGAGCCATGAGCATCTACGGCTACTTCACCGAAAAAGACCTTACGAAGATCGGCTCATTCCTCATCTTCGCCCTGTTCGGCCTGATAATCTGCTCACTTGTCAATCTCTTCGCCCACAGCGACACCCTGGGCTGGATCATCTCCGGCGCCGGCGTCCTCATCTTCCTCGGCCTGACCGCCTGGGACACTCAGCAGATCAAGCAGATGGCCCTCCAGTCGCCCAACTCCGGTGACGGCCGCCTCGCTACAATCGGCGCCCTGAGCCTCTATCTCGACTTCATCAACCTCTTCCTCTACCTGCTCCGCTTCTTCGGCAACCGCGACTAATCCACATCCGACCTATAAAGACCTCCACCCCTGGCGGCGCTGACAGTGAGCCCGGCCAGGTGGAGGTCTTCTTATACAGTGCATGACCTACCTTGCTTACTATAAGGAAATCATCAAGCTCGGCCTCCCCATCCTCGTGGGGCAGCTGGGCATGATCGCCGTGGGGTTTGCCGACAATATCATGGTCGGCAACTACTCGACCGACGCTCTGGCCTCAGCCTCGTTTGTCAACAATGTATTCAATATCGCCCTGATGCTCTGCCTGGGCTTCACCTACGGTCTGACGCCACTCATAGGCGCCCTCTACGCCTCCAAGCGTCAGGAGGATATCGGCGCCACCCTGCGCCGCGGCCTGAAAATCAACCTGATATTCTCGCTGGCAGTCACGGCGGCGATGTTCGTCCTCTACCTCAACCTCGACCGGCTCGGCCAGCCAAAGGAGCTGCTGCCGATGATCCGCACCTACTATCTGATCTATCTGGCCGGGGTAGTGCCGGTGGCCGTCTTCAATGTCTTCGCCCAATGGAGCTACGCCCTGCGCGGCACCACGATGCCGATGGTCATCATCATGATAGCCAACTGCATCAATGTGCTCGGCAACTATATGCTAATCAGCGGCCACCTCGGAGCGCCAGAGCTCGGACTGACCGGAGCCGGACTCAGCACCCTGCTGGCGCGCGTCCTCTGCCCGATAGCCATCATCGCCGTCTTCGCTTTCAGGCGTGGTTGGGAGGGATATCGCCGCGGATTCATGGGGCGCGGAGGCGTCAGCATCGAGGGGCGGCGTATATTCCGGACATCGCTCCCCGTCGGGCTCCAGATGTCGATGGAGACAGGCTCATTCTCGATAGCCTGCGTTATGGCCGGGTGGCTCGGCAAGATAGAGCTCGGCGCCTTCCAGATCCTGCTCATCGTCGGGACTCTCGGCTTCTGCATCTACTACAGCATGGGGACGAGCGTCTCCGTCATGGTAGCCAACGCTGCCGGCAAGGGCGACCACGTCCTGATGCGCCGCATCGGCTGGGCCGGATATATGGTGATACTCTCATTCGCAGCCGTGTCTTCGATCATATTCATCATTTTCGGCAAGGATCTGATCGGACTCTTCTCGGATGACGAGGCTGTCACCACCCTCGCCATAGCGCAGATACTGCCGCTCGTACTCTATCAGCTGGGCGACGCCACCCAGATCACGTTCGCCAATGCCCTGCGCGGCACATCGCATGTGATGCCGATGCTCTGGATCGCCTTCGTCAGCTATCTGATCGTGGGCATCCCGGCCACCTATCTGCTCGGATTCACAGCCCGACTGGGTCTCTACGGCATCTATCTGAGCTTCTCCGTCTCGCTATTCTTAGCGGGAGGGCTGTTCATGTACTTCTTCCTCAAAAATACGCGCCACATCCCCCGGCCCAACTCATAATCTCCACACATCATGCAGTCAATCATTCATTTATATAAAATAGGGCTCGGCCCTTCGAGCAGCCACACGATGGGCCCGCGTCAGGCCGCTCTGGAGTTTCTCGCTGAAGCGCCCGGGGCAGCCGCCTATACCGTCACCCTCTACGGCTCGCTGGCCGCTACGGGCCGTGGCCACCTCACCGACCGCGCCATCCTCGATGTGATGCAGCCGGAAGCCCCGACCGACATCGTCTGGGAGCCTGACATCTTCCTCCCCTTCCACCCCAACGGCATGAAGTTTGAAGCCAAGGACGCGGAGGGCAACGCGGTCAAGACGATGACCTACTACTCGATAGGAGGTGGCGACATCGTCCGCGAGGGGATGACCAAACCGGCTGCCGACGACATCTATCCGCTGACCAAGATCAGCCAGATACAGAAATGGTGTGAGGAATCGGGACGCTCCTACTGGGAGTATGTCGACCAGCATGAGGACCCCTCGGTCTGGGAGTATCTGCGCCATGTCTGGAGCGTCATGAAGAGCGCCGTCGAGCGTGGTATCGAAGCCGAGGGGGTACTCCCAGGCGGACTTGGAGTGCGCCGCAAGGCTGTCAGCTACTATGTGCACGCCTCCGGCTACAACTCATCGCTCAAGAGCCGCGGACTGGTCTATGCCTATGCGCTGGCTGTCTCCGAGGAGAATGCCTCCGGCGGAGAGATCGTCACTGCGCCGACCTGCGGCTCATGCGGAGTGCTTCCGGCTGTGCTCTACCACCTGCACACTTCAAAAGGATTCTCCGAGCAGCGGATCCTGCGCGCTCTCGCTACAGCCGGACTCTTCGGCAATGTCGTCAAGCACAACGCCTCCGTCTCAGGGGCCGAGGTCGGCTGCCAGGGTGAGGTCGGTGTTGCCTGCGCTATGGCGGCAGCTGCCGCCAGCCAGCTCTTCGGCGGGACGCCTGCCCAGATAGAATACTCGGCAGAGATGGGTCTGGAGCACCACCTGGGGCTCACCTGCGACCCTGTCTGCGGCCTGGTCCAGATCCCCTGCATTGAGCGCAATGCCTACGCCGCGGCCCGTGCCCTCGACGCCAATCTCTACTCGGCTTTTTCCGACGGGCGCCACTCCGTGTCGTTCGACCGCATCGTGGAGGTGATGAAGCAGACCGGCCACGACCTGCCGAGCCTCTACAAAGAGACCTCCCGCGGCGGACTTGCCGTAATCCAGTAACTTCAGAAAATCCTGATAAACAAAACCTCAAGATATGGATCTCAAAAGCATCATCAGACGTCCCGCCGTGTGGGGCACGCTCATCTCAATCGCAGTAATGGCTATCGTGGCCATCGCATTCTTCTATCCCGACAATTTTGACGGCAACGTCCTCAGCCAGGAGGATGTGCGTCAGGGCATAGCCAACGGCGAGGAGGCACGCGCCTTTCAGGAAGCCACCGGAGAGACTACACGCTGGACCAACTCGCTCTTCAGCGGAATGCCTACCTTCCAGATCTCACCCTCCTACCCCTCCGACGGCCTGTTCAAATGGGTCAACGGCGTCTACAGCCTCGGGCTGCCCGGATGCTCAGGCCTGGTGATGATGATGATGCTCGGCATGTATATCATGCTGATGGCTATGGGGATGCGCTGGTATTACTCGCTGATAGGCGCGCTGGCGTGGGGCTTCTCAAGCTACTATATAATAATAATCGGCGCCGGCCACCTCTGGAAGTTCTACACGCTGACTTATGTCCCGCCGACACTCGGAGGCGTCATCATAGCATATCGCGGCCGCATCCTATCCGGAGCGGCGCTGGGCGCTTTCGGCCTGATGATGCAGATCTCCTGGAACCATATCCAGATGACCTACTACTTCATGTTTGTAGTCGGTCTGATAGCCCTCTCCTACCTCGTCTACGCTATCCGCCACAAGGATCTGATGACGTGGGGTAAAGCTACCGGCACCCTGCTGATAGCAGCGGCGCTGGCTGTGGGCGCCAACGCTCCCAACATCTACTTCACCTCGCGCTATGCTCCCGAATCGATTCGCGGCGGCCACTCCGAGCTGACTTCCGAGGGGGAGACCACGACCTCCAAAGGCCTTGACAAGGACTATATCACCCAGTACAGCTACGGCAAGATGGAGACCCTGACGCTGGCCATCCCCAACGTCAAAGGGGGTGCCTCGGCCCTCCCCTCCGGAGGCCATCTGCAGTATGCCTCGCTGGCCGACCTCCCCGATGCTCCCGAAGCCATTAAGGCCGCCCGCCTTGACGGCAATGAGAGGATGTTGCTGAGCGCCTACTCACAATATTTCGGCGAGCCGGAGTCGACCAACGGCCCCGTCTATGTCGGCGTGATCATCTGCGCCCTCTTCCTCTTAGGGTGCATAATCGTCAAGGGGCCTGTCAAGTGGGCGCTCCTGCTGGCCACCATCCTCTCGATTGCATTGGCGTGGGGGCGCAACTTCATGCCGCTGACCGACTTCTTCATCGACCTCGTGCCGGGCTACAACAAATTTCGCACACCGGAGTCGATCCTCGTCATAGCCCAGTTTGCGATGCCGGCACTCGGCGTCATGGCTCTCTGCCAGCTGCTTACAGAGCCGCTGACACGCCGGACGAAGCGCGCATTCTATATCTCTTTCGGTCTGATCGGCGCCATCTGCCTGATAGGCTGGCTCAAGCCCTCGACCTTCGGAAGCACCGACTATGAGGGGGATCTCAACACCCTCAACTCCTACATGATGAGCGCCATACAGGCCGGCCAGCCTGCCGACCAGATTCAGCAGATCTTTGCCCGCGCCTACAACAACATCGCCCCCGTGGCCGCCGACCTGCGTCACGGCCTCGTAACTGCCGACTCGCTCCGCTCACTCATCTATCTGCTGCTCGCCGGAGGGGCTCTCCTATGGGGAATCAGGAAGGGACGTACGGCCTACGCTGTCGGTGCTGTCGGGCTCCTCGTCATCGCCGACCTCTATGGCGTCGACAAGCGCTACCTCAACCACGAGAGCTTCAACCGCCCCATTCGCCAGGTGATCACCGCCGACGCCGCCGACCGCGCCATCCTCGCCGACACGGCCATGAACTATCGCGTCATGCCGATGGGTGGCGCCATCCAGATGCCGGACCGCTCCTACTTCCACAAGTCGGTCGGTGGCTACCATGCCGCCAAACTGGCCCGCTACAACGACCTGCTGCAAGGCTACCTATATGCCGACGCCGTCCGGACCGATGGCTCGGTGTCACCCGTCAGCGATATGCTCAATGTCAAGTATCTCATCTATGGCCCTGATCAGGTCATCGTCAACTCGGATGCGATGGGCAACGCATGGTTTGTCGACAAGGTGGAATTTGTGGACACGCCCGACGATGAGTTCGCGGCTCTCGGAGTCATCGATCCTGCAGTCGAGGCAGTGGCCGACAGCCGCTTCAGCGACCTGCTCGGCGGCAAGGCCTCCCCGAAAGTTCCAGGCGACACTATCTACGAGACCTCATACGCTCCAAATCGTCTGACCTACAACGTCAAGAGTGCTCGCGGCGGTGTGGCCGTATTCTCTGAGATCTATTTCCCCTGGGGTTGGGAAGCTACCGTCGACGGCACTCCCGTCGAGATCGGCCGCGTCAACTACGTCCTGCGCGCCCTTCCCATCGAGCCGGGTGAACACCGCGTTGAGATGACCTTCAAACCCGCTGCCGTCAAGACCACCTGCACCGTAGCAACCATCTCAGCAATACTGATTTACCTCATGGTCGGGGGCGCCATCGCTATGGCCGTCAGACGCAGAAAGGAGGCTGAGAAGGCATGATACTCTGGTCGAAACTACGCCGTAGCCGCGGATTCGGGATCCACTCCCCATTCGCCTTCGACCTTGTGCTCCGCACCCTGCGCGAGCGCGACCACTACTATGCCTACAGCGAGCTGGCCCGACTGCATCGCGAGGCTGAGAAGGCCGGTACTGAGGGATTACCATCGGAAAAATTGCTTAGACTGATTATCAGGCTGATAGCTCGCTTCAAGCCTCGTCGCGTGATGATCAGCGGCGACCGTAGCGGACTGATCTCGCAGGCTGTCATGCTCGCCGACTCCCACATCATCCTGACCGACGAGGCCCCCACTTTCGCCATCCTCACCGGCCACGGCGATCAGCCTCCAGAGATCGAGACCGCATGCACCACTGTCAGGGCCGGAGGTGTGGCGCTTTTGCTCGACCGACGGAAGGCTCCCGATGAAGCGAAAGCGATTGAGGCGGTGATGCAGCGCGGGATGACATTCTTTTCGCGCCACAAGTTCCTGGCCGTCGGCGCGCGCCATCTTCCTCGCCAGGATTTCGAGATCTCTTTCTAAGACCCCGTTCTTAGAACTCGAGGTCGGGATGGTCGACGGCGAGCTCAATGTAAGGTTTCATGTAGTCGTAGATGGCCGCCATGGAGTCGCTGATGGTGCACCAGGTGTCGTAGATCTCGGGGCAATAGCCATTCACTCC
>JAAVFS010000127.1 GCA_014800605.1 Bacteroidales bacterium
AAATTCTCGTTGGCTTTCAGGTCGGGGTAGGCCTCATGCACGGCATTGATGTAGATGCTCATTGCATCTTTGAGTTTCTGCTGTGCCTTTACGTAGTCAGCGAGCTGGGCGCTTGATGCATCGGGTGATGTGTTGGAGATAGCTTCCTTAGCAGCGTCGGCGGCGCTTTCCATACCTGCGCGGGCATAGGTCACTTTCTCGAGGACAGATGCTTCGTGAGCTGCATAGCCTTTGACAGTGCTGACGAGATTTGGGATAAGGTCAGCACGACGCTGATACTGAGCTTCGACGT
This sequence comes from Bacteroidales bacterium, assembly GCA_014800605.1. Lineage (GTDB taxonomy): Bacteria > Bacteroidota > Bacteroidia > Bacteroidales > Muribaculaceae > JAAVFS01. Next base: position 293 of record JAAVFS010000127.1, read on the forward strand.
TGCTCCAGGCGTTGTTAACTTCTTCGTCGGCACGCATCATGCCATTATAGGTACAGCCGCCCATGGCAATGAGCAATACGATAAAGAGGCCTATACCAATTAAAATTTTATTGCCTTTATTCATCTTTGTAGGGTGTGTCGGATGAGAGTTTTATAGTATCAACGGCTTGCGAAGTGAATATGTTTCGCAAGTCGTTGATTTTAAACTTTATTAACCCAGGCGGCGAAGCAGTGAGTTGAGGCTTACGCGGTCGTGGATCAGACGATGCAGGTCGTCGACGCTGACGCGGGTCTGCTCCATAGAGTCGCGTTCGCGCAGAGTGACGGTGTTGTCTTCGAGTGTCTGATGGTCGACAGTGATGCAGAAGGGTGTGCCGATTGCATCCTGACGGCGATAGCGCTTGCCGATAGAGTCTTTCTCGTCGTAGTGAGTAGCGAAGTCAAACTTGAGGTCGTTGACGATGGCACGAGCCTTTTCGGGAAGACCATCTTTGCGGACGAGGGGCATGACAGCGCATTTGACGGGAGCGAGTGCCGGGGGAAGGTGAAGCACAACGCGTGTCTCGCCGTTGGCAAGCTGCTGCTCTTCATAGCTTGAGCAAAGCACTGAGAGGAACATACGGTCGACACCGATTGATGTCTCGATGACATAGGGAGTGTAGCTCTCGTTGAGTTCGGGATCGAAGTATTTGATGTTCTTGCCTGAATACTTTTCGTGCTGAGAGAGATCGAAGTTGGTACGTGAGTGGATGCCTTCTACCTCCTTGAATCCGAAGGGCATCTGGAACTCGATGTCGGTTGCGGCGTTGGCGTAGTGGGCGAGCTTGTCATGGTCGTGGTAGCGATATTTTTCGTCGCCGAGGCCGAGGGCTTTGTGCCATTTGAGACGTGTCTCTTTCCACTGCTGGAACCACTTGAGTTCCTCTCCGGGGCGCACGAAGAACTGCATTTCCATCTGCTCAAATTCGCGCATACGGAAGATGAACTGACGGGCTACGATCTCATTACGGAAGGCTTTACCGATCTGTGCGATACCGAAGGGGATGCGCATGCGACCGGTCTTCTGGACGTTGAGGTAGTTGACGAAGATACCCTGCGCTGTCTCGGGACGGAGATAGACTGTCATGGCACCATCGGCGGTAGAGCCCATTTCGGTCTTAAACATGAGGTTGAACTGGCGAACGTCGGTCCAGTTTTTGGTGCCTGAGATGGGGTCGACGATCTCGCAGTCGATGATGATCTGACGAAGCTCTTCGAGGTTGTTGTCATTCATAGCCTTAGCGAAGCGCTCGTGGATGGCGTCACGCTTTGCTTTGTGCTCGAGTACGCGGGGATTGGTGGTGCGGAAGAGTTCGGCATCAAAGCTTTTGCCAAACTTCTTGGCAGCTTTAGCTACTTCTTTCTCGATCTTTTCGTCAATTTTTGCGAGTTCATCCTCGATGAGGACGTCGGCACGATAGCGCTTCTTAGAGTCGCGGTTGTCGATCAGGGGATCATTGAAGGCGTCGACGTGGCCTGATGCTTTCCAGATTGTGGGGTGCATGAAGATGGCAGAGTCAATGCCGACTATATTCTCATGGAGCAGTGTCATTGCGTCCCACCAGTAGCGTTTGATATTGTTTTTGAGCTCTACGCCATTCTGACCATAGTCATAGACAGCAGAGAGTCCATCGTATATTTCACTTGATTGAAAGACGAAACCGTATTCCTTGGCGTGTGAAACGATTTTTTTGAATACATCTTCTTGTTGTGCCATTATTTTGAGTTTTATGTATTTATTTTACAAAGATAGGTAATTTACGCTTATTGTGCAAACTCGCCTTTGAGGTCGCTGAATATCCTGTCGGTAGCTCCCAGCTGCGAGTGCACGTAGTCGCCTGCCGTCTTGGCAGCTTTGGCTCTGAGGGGCTCGTCGAGGAGGGCGTTCATCACGGCCTCAAATTGTTCGCGTGAGCTGACGGTGAATGCTCCCCCGAGTGAAATGAGGTCGATAGCTTCTTTAAACTTGGAGTAGCGCGGGCCGAAGATCACGGGGAGGTCATAGACGGCTGCTTCATTGATATTGTGGATACCGGTGCCAAATCCGCCACCGATGTAGGCTATTGAGCAGTAGCGATACATAGCGGCAAGTTTTCCGAAGCAGTCGACGATCAGAGCCTGAGGCTTTGTGTCTCCATTATATGATGACAGTGCGACGGCTCCGTTGGCCATTCGGTGCGCAAGCGACTCGATGCGGGCGGCGTCAAATTCGTGGGGTGCTATGATTAGTTTGACTTCCGGATGCGCGTTAAACCAGGGGATGTAGATATCCTCGTCCTGAGGCCAGCTGCTACCGGCTATGACACAGAGGCTTCCGGAGGTGGCGAAGCGCTCGATCTCAGGCATCTCGGTCGCTGTCTTCATTATGTCGGTGACGCGGTCGAAACGTGTGTCGCCGGCTACGACGGTATTAGTAATGCCAATTGAAGCAAGCAGGTCAGCTGACGCCTGATCCTGGAGATAGATGGTCTTGAACGCGCGGAGCATCCGGCGGAAATTTCCGCCCCAGGGTTTGAAGAATATCTGGCTCGGGCGGAATATGGCTGAAATGATATATGTCGGTATCTCCCGTCGCTCGAGTTCGCTCAGGAAGTTGCCCCAAAATTCGTATTTTACAAAAATTGCTACCGAGGGATTGACGAGGTCAAGAAAATCGCGTACATTTTTAGGTGTGTCGAGCGGCAGGTAGCAGACTGCATCTACCTGCTGATAGTTCTTTCTGACTTCATAGCCCGAGGGGGAAAAGAATGTCAGAAGGATTTTTCGTTCGGGAAACTGTTGTCGGATACGCTCGATCAGTGGGCGTCCCTGCTCAAACTCGCCGAGCGAGGCTGCATGGATCCAGACGGGGCGTGTGGCGGCGTCGATGTGGCTGCGCAGGTAGTCCATCGTAGCCTTCTGGCCCCGGCACATCTTGCGAAGCTTGGGCGAACGAAGCGCTCCGAGCTTGATACCGCCCGACATGGCGTGGATCGCTGATGTGTATAGTAGGTGTGACATTTGGTTTAATAAATTGAGGATATCCGGTAGCCTTTTGTAAGCTTGCGGAATGAGCTGTCGATGTAGACGCGCAGGATCAGTCGCTGATAGAATGTAAAGTTATGGCTGGCGACATTGAAGTCGAGCGACGCTCGCAGATTGACATACTGATTGCTGAATATTGTGCCGGCTACTGACGTGCGATTGTAGAAGCGTGTCGAGTAGTAGGGTTCACCTTGGTCGAGTAGGGCATGGAAGTCTGAGTAGTAGGGGAATAGGCGACCGCCGGCATAGGTGATATTGTGCCATTGCAACCATTTCCACTGTAAGAGGAGTTCCAGACGGGCTCCGACCGGTACCTTCCAGACTCCGTCGGCGCGGTTGCGGGTGATTGAGGCAAGTGGACCGATGCGAAGGGTCAGCGAGTCGAGGGGGCTGACGAGGCGCGACAGGTCGAGTCCGGCATAGGCATTGACTATGAAGTTGTCGACGATATGCTGATCGGGTGTAGCGCTTTTGGTCAGGGCGAAGTGGTTCATCATGGCGAGGCCGCCGGCCACAAAGATTGAGCTCCGGCGCTGATATTCACCATTGATGATGATGTTGAAGGCTTCGCGCTGAGTCTCCGACTGCATCGCGCGCCAGTCTACTACGGCCTGAAAGAATCCGTTGCGCCCCTGATAGGTGGTCGCCGCTCCGCGGATATTGTGCTGAGTATAGTAGGTGGAGTCGTTCCAGATGTACTCCGGCATCGGGTGTAGGAGGAGAGCACGAGGAAACATGCCGAGCGAGAGATTCCATCCTTTCGGTCCGCGATACTGGTAGTAGAGGGTGGGGGACAGACGGTGGCCGTACCATTCGCACCCGATCGGCTGGGTCCAGACGATGCCTCCCATCAGTCTGTGCTCCCCGTCGAGCAGTGAAACTCCGATCTCGGGTGACAGCTGGGTATGGAAGAATGTGCGGGTGTCGGTCAGCTTGTTGTCGCCTTCGCGATTGTCAAAGACGGTATTGAAATCGACGCCCCATTCAAAGCGCTGAGCCGTGGCTATCAGGGATGTAGCCACGGCCAGCAATGTCGCTATAAGGAGCCTTCTCATTCGTCGGCTTTGATGTTGTCGATTCCTTTCTGTATGCGTTTGATAGTCTCGTCGGGACCCATCAGTTCGGTGATGTCAAACATGTGGGGGCCTTTACATTCGCCTACGACGGTCAGACGGAAGGCATTCATCACATTTCCAAGATGATAGCCTTTATCAGCAATCCACTGGAGGATCTCAGCCTCTGCATCGGCGCTTTTCCATGATTTGAGCTGTTTGAGCTGCTCGATGAGTTCTGCCATTATGGCCGGCATCTCTGCATTCCAGCGTTTCTTGACAGCTTTAGCGTCATAGGACTCAGGCGCCTGGAAGAAGAATGCGGCATTATCCCAGAGATCGCTTACGAAATTGATGCGGCCCTTGACCATGCCAACAGCGCTTGCAATATACTCGTCGGAGTAGTCAGCCGGGTTGATGCCATGCTTTTCGAGGATCGGCTTGAAGAGCTCGGCAAGCTCTTCATCGGGAATCTGCTGCAGGTACTGGTGATTGAACCATTTGCCTTTTTCGTAGGCAAACTTGGCACCGGCTTTGGAGCAATGTTCGAAGGAGAATTTGCTGATCAACTCATCCATCGACATGATTTCAGTATCGTCGCCGGGATTCCATCCGAGGAGGGCGAGGAAATTGACCACAGCCTGAGGCAGGTAGCCATTTTCACGATATCCGGCGGAGATGGCGCCTGACTTGGGATCATGCCATTCGAGGGGGAACACGGGGAAGCCGAGGCGGTCGCCATCGCGCTTTGAGAGTTTGCCTTTTCCATCGGGCTTGAGCAGCAGGGGAAGGTGGACGAAGCGGGGCATTGTATCGGTCCATCCAAATGCCTCATAGAGGAGGACGTGAAGGGGAGCCGAGGGGAGCCACTCTTCGCCGCGGATTACGTGTGACACCTCCATCAGGTGGTCGTCGACAATGTTGGCGAGGTGGTAGGTGGGCAGATCGTCAGCGCTCTTATACAGCACTTTGTCGTCAAGGACAGAGGAGTTGATGGTAACTTTGCCACGTACGAGGTCGTCGACTACGACATCGCGGCCGGGCTCTATGAGGAAGCGAACGACAAACTTTTCGCCGTCGGCAATGCGCTTTTCGACCTCCTCAGCCGGCATGGTCAGCGAGTTGCGCATTGACATGCGGGTGGTGGAGTCATACTGGAAGTTGGGGGTAGCGTTTCGAGCGGCCTCAAGCTCTTCGGGGGTGTCGAATGCGATATAGGCTTTGCCGTCCTTGAGGAGCTGGTCGACATATTTTCTATATATGTCGCGGCGCTCGCTCTGGCGGTAGGGACCGTGAGGACCACCGTGGCCTACGCCTTCGTCGATCTCGATGCCGAGCCATTTGAGCGACTCGATGATATAATCTTCTGCACCGGGCACGAAACGCTGTGAGTCAGTGTCTTCGATGCGGAGCAGCATTTTGCCGCCATTGCGGCGAGCAAACAGGTAGTTATAGAGTGCGGTTCTGACGCCGCCGATGTGTAACGGGCCTGTAGGTGATGGCGCGAAACGTACTACAACCGGTCTTTCCATGTCAGTATTTATATGTTATGTTTTGATATTGTCTGTTTCGATGTGGCAAAGTTACGATTATCTGATGAGATAGCAAAACTTATGACAGTCGGTTGACAACCCGAGAGGTGGTGACAGCCCAAACGGTATCGCCGGCCTGGAATGTCACTGTGCCGGGTGAGGGGAGGAAGGCATCGTCGCGGCTGACGGCTACAATCATGGTAGCATAGTGCCCGCGCAGATCGATGTCGGCAGGCGTGTGGCCGATCAGAACTGACCTGGGTGAGAGGGTGAAGCTCAGTAGTCGGTAGTCGGCCGGATTCTCATTGTCCTCGGATTTCTCCGGCGACTCGATGAGCGGAAGTACCTGCTGGAGATCTTCATCAGTTCCGATTATGCCGAGTATGTCGCCCGGGAAGAGGTGAGTTTGTCCTGCGGGAGCCGCAATAAACTGAGAGCCACGCTGGATGTTGACGATGTTGACACCGTATTTGTGATTGAGGTCGGTGTCTTTCAGCTGTTCGCCGACGAAGGGACTGGTGCAGCTCATCTGCATGTAGGCGAGGTGGAGGTCGCCGACGAGGCTATTGTTTCGGCCGCTTTTTTTTAGGTCGCGCTCGTTGAGGTTGTTGAGGAATGTTGATTCGATATTTCTCATTCTGCGGCGGAAACGTCGGGAGAATAAGAGGATAAGCAAGACGGCTAATCCGAGCACGAAAAGAACGCCGATTTTGAGCGAGAACACCTTGCCGAGGAAGTGAATCACAAATATCAGTGCTATCAGTGAGCGGAAAATGAACATGATGACGCGCGGGATGCGGTAGGAGTCGCTGTCAGCTGAGCCATTGCGGGGAGTGGAGGGGATGCAGAGAGCAACCAGGAAGGGGGCCATCACGAGGAGTGTGCCGACGGCGCCTAAGGTGCGACCCCATTCGGGCATGATGTCAATGATCCATGGCATGAAGTATTGGAGCGATACTACTGAGATCGCTATCAGGACGATGGAGTAGAGCAGCATTCGCGAAATGTTGCGGCTCATCATCGACTGGATATCGGAGCGTACGGCAGTCGACCGTGTGGCCTGCTCGGTATAGCGGTTGATAAGGAAGTGGAGGCGGTTGGGGAGGTGGCGCTCGACGAAGCGGTAGGCGGGGTCAGCCATCTTGATGAAGTAGGGGGTCGTGAAGGTCGTGATAACGGAGACCGCAACCACTATTGGGTAGATAGTGGGCTCGAGTACGTCGAGCGACATACCGAGCGAGGCGATGATGAATGCAAACTCACCGATCTGAGTGAGGGAGAAGCCTGACTGCATGGCGACTTTGAGAGGCTGACCGGTGACAAGCATACCCGTAGTGCCGAATATTATCATACCGACGATGACTACCCCTGAGAGCAGCAGGATCGGCCCCCAGTAGTTGACTATGATGTCTGGCTGAACCATCATTCCAACTGAGATGAAGAATACTGCGCCAAAAAGGTCTTTGACCGGCATCACTACATGCTCGATTCGCTCGGAATAGCTTGTGCCAGCTAAAATCGAGCCCATGACGAACGCGCCCAGAGCGAGAGAGAATCCGCAGAACACGGAAAATACCGCCATGCCCAGGCAGAGTCCCATCGAGACGACAAGGAGGGTTTCGTTGTTGAGGAATGCCTGCACTTTGTTAAGGAGGCTCGGAAGCACATAGACACCCACAAGAAACCAGATCACGAGGAAGAACACCAGTTTGCCGATGCTGTAGAGCATTTCGATACCTTCGACTCCGTCGCCGGCGGCGATCGACGAGAGGATCACCATCATGACCACCGCAAAGAGGTCCTCGACAATGAGCACTGCGAACACCATCGAAGCGAATTTCTTGGTGCGCAGATTCATGTCTGTGAATGCCTTGATAATAATGGTGGTCGACGACATTGAGAGCATGCCTCCGAGAAAGATGCTGTTGATATTCGAGAAGTGGAGGAGCTTGCCGATGCAGAAGCCGGTGACCATCATGCCGATCACGATGATAAGGGCCGTTATTACCGCGGAGCCACCGACATTGACCAGCTTTCTGAAGCTGAACTCAAGTCCAAGCGAGAAAAGCAGGACTACGATACCGATCTGTGCCCAGAATTCTATGTTGGTGAGCGTTGTGACCGATGGTATGAGAGTGAAGTTGGGGCTTGCAAGAAATCCGGCTACAATATAGCCTAAGACAACGGGCTGCTTTATCCATTTGAAAAGCACGGTGACGAATGCGCCGAGAAGCAGGATGAGCGCAAGGTCGGATATCAGGCCTTCGATATTAATAGGGGCTTGAGAAGCAAGTAACATGATTGATTCGCGGAAATGTTGGTTGTAATTGTCAGATATTGACTTGATTGGCTAATGTGATGGAAGCGGTCGGGTTGATCTGCCTCAGTTTCTCAAAGAGAGTGGGGAGGTCAGTCGTATCCTTGATGAGGATTACGAGATTGAGGCGTGTGATGTCATTCTCGTAGTCATACTCGACATAGATGTTTGACAGATGAACGCGATCTGCCTTCATGACTTCGCGATAAGCCGACATGTCGGTGATAATCCTGTTGACACGGATGCGCAGGATTCGCGATTCTGAACCCATGTTGATGCGATGCTCTATGCGTTCGAGTTGTACAAGGATAAACAGTATGAATGCTGTCGCAATTATTGCCAGGAGATACATTCCGACTCCTACGGCCATGCCGAGAGTCGCTACCATCCAGATACCGGCCGCTGTGGTAAGGCCCTTGACGGAGCCTTTCATCTGAATAATGGCTCCGGCACCGAGGAAGCCGATACCGGAAATGACCTGAGCTGCTATTCGGCCCGGATCACCATTCTTCAGTCCGAGATATTCTTGTGGAACATATACGGAGAGTATCATGGCCAGAGTTGCACCCATTGATATCAGGGCAAATGTGCGCAATCCGGCTGACTGGCCTTTACGCTTTCGCTCGAATCCGACTATGCTGCCCAACACCATGCTCAAAGCGAGTTTGAACACTGAGGAAACGGTGTTCACCTCGATTGAGTTGATGTCTTCGAGCACAGATGCAAAGGTGTGATATAGATCGCCAGCGAAAGCCATTGACAGATTTATTTTTTCATCATGAAGTGTCCGGTATATATGCGGAAGTTGTCGGCAAACAGCTCTACGGTGTAGTCGCCGGGGGTGAGTACGGAAGTGACATCCCAGTAGATGCGTATACCGCCGATCTCTTCGCCTGCATATTCGATGGTCTTGGCTGCGGTGCAGTCAAGCGACTGACCCTCAAATGAGAATCTTATGCCGTTGCCGGGGAGCAGATCTCCTTCCGGGTTGACGATACGCAGATAGATGGTCTTCTCGCCGACAGGTGTCGAATTGTTGGGGGGAAGGGTGAATGTCACCATCAGACGTTTAGCCTTGGTGATGTTCTTTTCGATCTTGTCATTCTTTTTGAGCGACGAAAGGTTGACGCCTGTCACATTGAGCTTTTCAGCGAGAGTGATGCGGTCGGTCAGCTCCTGATTGCTACGGGTAGCCTGAGTTAGATTGGCCGAAAGCTGAGAGTTCTGACGCTTGACGTCGGCATTCTCCTTCTTAAGGCTTTCATTCTCTTTTGTCAGCTGGTCGATACGTTCCACGTACTCTTTCAGGATATTCTTAAGTGTGGCGAGTTCGCCTTCGAGCTGTTTGATACGAGCGCGGTTTTTAGTCTTCTCCTGATTGAGTTCCTGGAGAAGTTTTTCCACTTTGGCTTTGGCAGCAGCGTATTTTTCTACGATGGAGTCGTTGGCAAGGAGTATAGACTGGTTTTCCACCTGAGCAAACTGTGAGTTTAGCTGAGCATACTCATTGTTGAGGCGCATCTCTTCTTTCTCCATTTCAAGCTGCTCGATCTGCAGTGCCTGCTGGCGGGCGATCTTCTGATTGTTGACATCCTTGGAGTGGAACACTAAGAAGAGGATGGCTGCAATGATGATAGCTGCTGCAGCGACGCCTGTCAGAATGTAGATCATCTTTTTGCTGTCTACATTCTGCATTCGTGAAGATATCTGTCGAAGTGGCTTCTTGGGTTCCGGTTGCTGCGGAGTCGGACGGCTGGCTCCTGCTCCCTGAGGAGCAGAGGGCTGAGGCTGGGGGGCGGGTGCTGATTCCGGTGTCTGTGAGCCTTGCGGTTGATAACGGCTGTAGTCGTTTTCGTTGCTCATAGTGGCTTTGTTGCTAAAGTTCTATCTGTTAGAGTAATATCGTTGCTTAATTACGCCTGGCGTCCATGGCAGTTTTTGTATTTTTTGCCGCTACCGCAGGGGCAGAGATCGTTGCGGCCTATGCGGGGAGACGCCTTTGCCGGCTCTTTACGGCGGGGTTCGCCATGTTGGCCGGCGACTGCGGCACGCTGCGCAGCTTCGCCGGGATAGCTTTCCTTGGATGCTGTGTAGCGAGAGTAGTCCCGGTCGCGTTCGGGTGCAGCCTCTTTGACTTCAGGCTGTCTGGGCATTTCGGGCTCAGCCTGCCCCTGCCCCTGCTCCTGCTCGTTAGTGGCAGGGCGCTGAGGCTCCTGAACGAAGATGCGACCTCTCATAAGTGTCGACAGAGCCTTGCTATTAAGGGCGTTGAGCATCTTCTCAAAGAGGTGGAACGATTCTACCTTATAGATTACGAGGGGATCCTTCTGTTCGTAGCTTGCGTTCTGAACTGACTGGCGGAGCTGATCGAGTTCGCGGAGGTGCTCTTTCCAGAGCTCGTCGATGGTGACGAGGAGCACTGACTTATGCCACTGCTTGACGATGTCCTTGCAGTCGGTAGCGTAAGCATCCAGGATGTTGACACGGAGCTGGAAGATGTGCTTGCCGTCGGTGATGGGGACGATGATACGACCCTGAGCACCACGATTTTCCACCCAGTCTTTGATGACAGGCTTGGCTATCTCGATGATGTTCTGGCTCTTGCGGTCAAGTGCTTCGTTGACAGCTGTGTTGGTGCGCTCGATGAGCTCTTCTTTAGTGAGGTTGCGGAATTCATCCTCTGTGAACGGAGGCTCGATAGTGAAGAGGCGCATCATCTCGAGCTTAACTTCTTCGTAGTCCGAAGGTTCGCTATAGGTGTTGAGTAGATTTTCGATAGTGTCATATATCATATTGGCGATATCGATTCCGATACGCTCGCCGAGGAGAGCATGCTGACGGCGGTTGTAGATATATGTACGCTGTTTGTTCATCACGTCGTCATATTCGAGGAGGCGCTTACGGATGCCGAAGTTGTTTTCTTCGACACGTTTCTGTGCATTCTCGATGGCGCGGGTCACCATGCGCGATTCTATCATCTCACCTTCCTTAAGTCCGAGAGTGTCAAGCATCTTCATGACGCGGTCGGTTGCGAAGAGGCGCATCAGCTGGTCTTCAAACGATACATAGAATACTGAAGAACCCGGGTCACCCTGACGACCGGCACGGCCTCGGAGCTGGCGGTCGACGCGGCGTGACTCGTGGCGCTCTGTGCCGATGATAGCGAGACCGCCGGCGTCCTTGACGCTCTGAGCGAGCTTGATATCCGTACCACGGCCTGCCATGTTGGTAGCGATGGTCACCATGCCGGGCTGACCGGCCAGTGCCACTACATTAGCTTCCTGCTGGTGGAGCTTGGCGTTCAGCACATTGTGAGGGATATTGCGCATCTTGAGCATTCGGCTCAGAAGTTCTGAAATCTCGACCGAAGTAGTACCTACGAGTACGGGGCGACCGGCTTCGCGCAGGCGCTCGATTTCATCGATGACAGCCGCATATTTTTCCTTCTTTGTCTTGTAGACGCGGTCATTCATATCCTTACGGGCGATGGGGCGGTTGGTCGGGATGGTCACAACATCCAGTTTGTAGATATCCCAAAGTTCACCAGCCTCAGTCTCGGCGGTACCGGTCATGCCCGCAAGCTTGTGATACATACGGAAATAGTTCTGGAGCGTGATGGTCGCAAATGTCTGTGTTGCTGCTTCCACCTTGACACCTTCCTTAGCCTCAATAGCCTGGTGGAGTCCGTCGCTGTATCGGCGACCTTCCATGATACGTCCGGTCTGCTCGTCGACGATCTTGATCTTATTGTCGTCGATGACGTATTCCACATCTTTCTCAAAGAGTGTGTATGCCTTAAGCAGCTGAGTTACAGTGTGTACGCGTTCGGCCTTTACAGCATAGTTCTGCATAGCCTCATCCTTTTTACGCTGACGTTCCTGGGGGTCGGTGATCGCCTCAAGGGCTGAAAGCTCGGCTGCGATATCAGGTAGCACGAAGAATGTCGGGTCGCTGCTCTTGCCGGTCAGCTCCTCGATACCCTTATCGGTCAGCTCCACGCTGCGGTTCTTTTCATCGATAACGAAGTAGAGAGGTTCTACAGCCTTGGGCATCTCGCGGGCATTATCCTGCAGATAGTAGCCTTCAGTCTTTAAGAGGATGTTTTTCATACCCTCCTGGCTGAGGAATTTGATCAGCGCGCCATTCTTCGGCAGGCCCTTGAAGGCACGGAAGAG
>JAAVFS010000128.1 GCA_014800605.1 Bacteroidales bacterium
CTCGAGGTAGAGCGTAAGGTCAAGGAGCCCGGCGCAAAGCGTCCAACTCTCGTCAAAGAGGCCGTAGAGCTGACGATGGACAATGTCAAGAAGGCCTGCTACCTGATCGACTTCAAATAATCAAGAATTTATTCATTAAAAATACCAACCACATAAATTTCCCCTAAAATGGCTAAAAAAGAGGAAGCACCCAACATGGTCGAACACTTTGCCGAGTTCAAGGAGCTGAAGAACATCGACAAGACAACAATGATAAGCGTACTCGAAGAATCATTCCGCAACGTACTCGCTAAGATGTTCGGCACGGACGAAAACCTTGACGTGATCATGAATCCCGACAAAGGCGACGTCCAGATATTCCAGAACCTTACCGTGGTAGCCGACGGCGAAGTAGACGATCCCAATCGCGAGATCTCGCTGACCGATGCCCGCGCTGACAATGACCCCGAGGTAGAGATCGGCGAGGAGCATACTAAGGAAATTATCTTTGCCAACTTCGGTCGCCGTGCTATCCTCACCCTCCGCCAGACACTCCAGTCTAAGATACTCGACCTCCAGAAAGAGGCTCTCTACAATAAGTTTAAGGATCTCGAGGGTGACCTCGTCTCAGGCGAAGTCTATCAGACATGGTCAAAGGAGACCCTGCTCATGGACGTCGAGAAGAATGAGCTCCACCTCCCCAAGAGCGAGTCAATCCCCGGCGACTTCTTCCGCAAGGGTGAGACCGTAAGAGCTGTCATCTCAAAGGTGGACAATACCAACAATAACCCCCGCATCTACATCTCGCGTACCAGCGAAGCCTTCCTGCGTCGTCTCTTCGAACTCGAAGTGCCTGAGATCCACGAGGGCCTGATCAATATCCGCGCCGTAGCCCGCATCCCGGGAGAGCGCGCAAAAATCGCTGTCGAGAGCTATGACGACCGCATCGACCCCGTAGGCGCCTGCGTAGGTGTCAAGGGCTCACGCATCCACGGCATCGTCCGCGAGCTCCGCAATGAGAATATTGATGTGATCAACTATACATCTAATCCCTCACTCCTCATCCAGCGCGCACTCAGTCCCGCCAAGATCTCTTCAATCCGTCTTGACGAGGAGGAGAAGAAGGCCGAGGTATTCCTCCGTCCCGAAGAGGTTTCGCTCGCTATCGGTAAGGGCGGCCTCAACATCAAACTCGCTTCGATGCTCACAGGCTACGTCATCGACGTCTACCGCGACACCGAGGAAGCCTTCGAGGAGGACATCTATCTCGACGAATTCAAGGACGAAATCGACGGCTGGGTAATCGACGCACTCAAGAATATGGGCTGCGTGACCGCCAAGGCTGTGCTCAACACACCCCGTGAGCAGCTCATCGAAAAGGCTGACCTCGAGGAGGGTACCGTTGACCAGGTGCTCGAAATACTTCAGGCCGAGTTTGAGGACTAATCCTCGTCGGCCCAGCCTCTCTCTCTTCGAATATTATAATTCTAAATAGTGACCTTTAACGACTATACATGGCGAGAACAAAAATCAGTAAAGTAGCAAAAGACCTTAACGTGGCTCTTGGCACCGTTACCGACTTCCTGCGCAGCAAAAACATAGAAGTCGACGACAACCCTAACACAAGAATCGAAGATGATGTTGTAGACATGCTCATGAGCCACTTCAGCTCCGACATCAACGCAAAGCGCCGTGCCGAGCAGTTCTCGTCAGCACGTCAGAAGGAGAAAGAGGTAGCCAAGCCCGAAGCTCCCAAGGTTGCCGCACCCGAGCAGCCTGAAGAGGTAGAGACCCCGGTAGCTCCGGCCATCTCCGGCCCGAAGATCCTCGGCCATATCCAGCTCGACAAGCATGGCAACCCCGTCAAGGCATCGGCTCCCGAGGCTCCCAAAAAGGAAGCTCCCAAGGCTGAGAAGCCGGTCGAGGCTCCCAAGTCTGTAGCTGAGGCACCCAAGCAGGAAGCCCCCAAGGCTGAGAAGCCTGCAGAGGCTCCCAAGGCTGTGGAGACCCCCAAACCGGCTGTGGCACCGAAACCCGTTGATGCAGTAAAGCCCGCTGAAAAGCCGGCCGCACCTGCCCCGAAGGAAGAGGCTAAGGAAGAGGCTAAGGAGGAGATTTTCACACTCGGCACCACGACGCCCCGTCCGACCCTCAATGTGATCGGCAAAATCGACCTCGACACCCTCAATCAGTCGACCCGCCCTAAGAAGAAGTCGAGGGATGAGCGCCGCAACGAGCGCATCGCCAAGACTCAGAATGGCCAGCCCGCTGCACAGGCCGGCGACCGCAAGAAGCGCAAGCGCATCGGCGGTAAGGAGAAGATCGATATCGAAAAGACCGGACAGCAGGCTGAAGCCAACTCCGGCCGCAACAACGACCGCAAGCGCCAGAATGACAAGCAGTCGTCAAAGAAAGAGCCTCGCCGCCCCGTCCACACCGAAGTCAGCGACGAAGATGTATCACGCCAGATCAAGGAGACACTCGCACGCCTGACCGGCAAGGGCAATGCCCAGAAGAAGGGCGTCAAGTGGCGTAAGGAGAAGCGTGAGATGGTGGCCAACCGTGAGCGCGAAGCCGCCGAGCTCGAAGCAGCAGAGAGCAAGACCTTGAAACTGACCGAGTTCGTGACCGCCAACGACCTCGCTTCAATGATGAATGTGCCTGTCAACCAGGTCATCGCCACATGTATGAATCTCGGCGTAATGGTGTCAATCAACCAGCGTCTGGATGCCGAGACCATCAATATCGTAGCCGACGAATTCGGTTATACCACAGAATATGTATCAGCAGAGGTGGTCGAGGCTATCGCCCACGAAGAGGATACCCCCGATGAACTCCAGTCACGTCCGCCTATTGTGACTGTCATGGGCCATGTCGACCATGGTAAGACCTCACTGCTCGACTATATCCGTAAAGCCAACGTGATTGCGGGCGAGGCCGGCGGTATCACACAGCACATCGGTGCTTACAACGTGAAGCTCTCTGACGGACGCCGCATCACATTCCTCGATACCCCCGGTCACGAAGCGTTCACAGCTATGCGTGCCCGCGGTGCGAAGGTGACAGACATCTGTATCATCATCGTGGCTGCCGACGACAGCGTCATGCCTCAGACAGTCGAGGCTATCAACCACGCTTCTGCTGCGGGTGTGCCCATCGTGTTCGCTATCAACAAGATCGATAAGCCCCACGCCAACCCCGACAAGATCAAGGAAGAGCTTGCTGCCATGAACTACCTCGTCGAGGACTGGGGAGGTAAATATCAGTCGCAGGACATCTCGGCCAAGCAGGGCATCGGCGTCGCCGAACTCATGGAGAAAGTGCTCCTCGAAGCTGAAATGCTTGATCTCAAGGCTAATCCCGACCGTAATGCTACCGGTTCGGTCATCGAGTCATCGCTCGATAAGGGTCGTGGCTACGTGGCTACCGTACTCGTGCAGAACGGTACGCTCCGCGTGGGCGATGTAGTCCTCGCCGGAACTCACTTCGGTAAGATCAAGGCGATGTTCAACGAGCGTAATCAGCGCATCAAGGAGGCAGGTCCCGCCACACCGGCCCTCGTGCTCGGTCTGAACGGCGCTCCGACTGCCGGCGACACATTCAATGTGCTCGACACCGAGCAGGAAGCCCGCGAGATCGCCAATAAGCGCGAACAGCTCCAGCGCGAACTCGGACTCCGCACCAAAAAGATACTCACATTGGAAGATATCGGTCGCCGTCGCGCTATCGGCAACTTCCAGGAACTCAACATCATCGTCAAAGGCGACGTGGACGGCTCTATCGAAGCTCTGTCAGACTCGCTCATCAAGCTTTCGACCGAGGAAATTCAGGTCAACGTGCTTCATAAAGCCGTCGGCGAGATCTCGGAGAGCGATGTCACCCTTGCAGCCGCTTCAGATGCCATCATCATCGGCTTCCAGGTGCGTCCCTCACTCGCTGCCCGTCGCGCTGCTGAGCGTGATGGCGTCGAAATCCGCCTCTATTCGATCATCTATCAGGCAATCGAGGAGGTCAAGGACGCTATGGCGGGCATGCTCGCTCCGGAGATCAAGGAGGAGATCATCGGTTCGGCAGAAGTGCTTGAGACCTACCACATCTCCAAGGTCGGTACCATCGCCGGTGCCATCGTCCGCGATGGTAAGATCAAACGTGGCTGCAAGGTTCGCCTGATCCGCGACGGTATCGTAAGATACACCGGCGAGCTCGGCTCACTCAAGCGATTCAAAGACGACGCTAAGGAGGTGCTTCAGGGATATGACTGCGGTCTGAGCATCGCAGGCTACAATGACATCAAGGTCGGCGATATGATCGAGGGCTTCGAGGAAGTTTCCGTCAACCGTACACTCTGATGCATGAAGCGCATCTTAACATAGGCTCCAATTATGGCGACCGCATGGCATACATTGCCCGTGCGGTCGCACTTTTATCCGAGCATCTCGAGGTCGTGGCAGTCAGTGACCCGGTCGAGAGCGACCCTGACGGCTTCGACTCCACCAACCGGTTTGTCAATGTCGGAGTGACAGTCTGGACAGAGCTCGACCCCTTTGCGCTGCTCGATCTCACCCAGCGGACAGAGCGGAGTGTCGGCCGGATGCCTCACCGCAACCCCGACGGCACATACCGCGACCGCGACATCGACATTGATATCATCTATTATGATGACCTCCGGGTCAACTCCGCGAGACTCACCCTCCCGCATCCGCGCATGGGGCTGCGTGAGTTTGTGCTCCGCCCGCTCCGACAGCTAAACCCACATAAAGCAAAGCAACTATATGACCAAGAAATGGAAAGTAACAAAGAGTGAATATGTCATCGACCGCCCGTGGCTCAAGGCACGCCGCGACAGCGTGTTGCTCCCGACAGGTGTCGAATATCCCGAATATTATGTGCTGGAATACCCCGATTGGGTCAACGTGATAGCGCTCACGGATGAGGGGCGTTTTGTCATGGTCGAGCAGTATCGCCACGGACTCGGCGCTGTGCAGACCGAACTATGTGCCGGAGTAATCGAGGAGGGGGAGACCCCCTTGGAGGCTGCCAAGCGCGAGTTGGCCGAGGAGACAGGCTATACCGGAGGAACGTGGGAGCTCTTTACGACCATTTCCGGCAATCCGTCGACCACCAACAACCTGACCCACTGCTTTCTGGCGCGCGGAGTCAGGCAGACCAAGCAGCAGCATCTCGACAAGACAGAAGATATCACCGTCAAGATCCTCAGCCAGATGGAGGTCGTGGCGCTGCTTATCAATGATGAGATCAAGCAGTCGCTAATGGCCGCGCCGCTCTGGAAATACTTTGCGCTTAAGCACCCTAAATCGTTGAGATCTCGAAAATAATAGTTATATTTGACATATCATTAATCTTTAATCGCCTATCATGAAACATTTTCTCCGCAATGCGTTTGCGTCAGCTGTCTTAGCCATTCTCCCGGCAGCATGCAGCAGCTCAGGACAAAGCAATGACGACTACAATATCACTGACTTCGGAGCCGAAGCCTCCGCGGATGTCGACAATGCCGAAGCTATTCAGAAAGCTATCGACGAGTGTGCCGATAATGGCGGTGGCCGCGTGACAGTTCCGGCCGGAAAGACCTTTATGACCGGCCCGTTTCATCTGCGCTCAGATGTCGAGATATATCTTGCACCCGGCTCGCGCCTGCTCGCCAACCCCGACGAGAGCATCTATCATGAGAGCGCCTTCCGTGCCAACGAGGGGGAGGGGATGATGTGGATCAGCGGCCAGGATCTGCACGGAGTATCGATCACCGGCACCGGTACAATCGACGGTAATGGCGTGGCCTTCATGGGCGCCGAGCTTGAGGACTCCTACGAGCTCAAACCGGTGACTACATTCGATCCGCGCCCGCATGTGCTGACCCTCATCAACTGCGAGAAAATCAATATACGCGACATCACCATCACCGGTAGCGCCTACTGGACAGTACACCTCGTGGGGTGCTACGACGCTGCCATCACTGATATATCTCTCCTTAACAATCTGAAGATACGCAATGGCGATGGTATCGACCTCGACCACTCGCGCAAGGTGCGCATATCCGGATGCTTCATCGAGAGCGGCGACGACTGCATCTGCCTGAAGAATCGTCGCGAATTTGAGGAGTATGGCCCGTGTCGCGATATCGTGGTGACCAATTGCATCATGACTTCACGCTCCTGCGCTGTCAAGATCGGATCTGAGAATATGGACAGCATCGACCATGTGCTCTTCTCCAACTGCATCATCCGCAACAGCAATCGTGGCATCGGCATCCAGAACCGTGACGAGGGCACCGTGACCGACGTCACTTTTGCCAACATGAGTGTCGAGTGCCTCTACCACAGCGATGTCTGGTGGGGTAAAGCCGAGCCTATCTATGTGACCTCATATCCTCGCGCGCGTGGCAATCACAAGGATGCCGGGTGGCGTTTCCCAAAGGGTGCTACCGAGGGCTCATGTGGAGAAGTGAGTCGTATCAACTTTGTCAATATCGCAGCTCTGAGTGAGAATGGCTGCTTCATCGGCGGCGATACCCCCGACAAGGTGCGCGACATCACATTCCGCGATGTCGATCTGCGTCTGACCCGCGTGACCGGATGGCCCGGTGGGGTCTACGACAAGCGCCCCTGTGACGGAGAGGGCTTTGTCATGGCTCCCGTCTACGGATTCTATGTCGATGGTGCTACCGACATCACATTTGACGGTTGCCAGGTGACCGACGCAGGACTCCCCGCATCGGAGTTTGGAGGTAACTACAAGACTATCAACTCTTCTGATATAAAATATCTATGAAGCTCCGTTATGGACTTGCGCTGATAGCGCTCGCGTTGTCCGGCGGGTCAGTTCTCCTGGCCCGCGTGACCGATTATGTCGATCCGCGTATCGGGTCGGAGGGGCTTGGCAGGGTTTTCATAGGCCCAAGCCATCCTTACGGGATGGTGAAACCGTCGCCCGACTGCACGCCCGACCCCAACAGCGGCTGGCTCCCTATGCCGGAGAGGGTTGACGGCTTTTCGCAGGTCCATGTAAGCGGCACAGGAGGCGGCCCCAAATATGGCAACATTTTGATAATGCCC
>JAAVFS010000129.1 GCA_014800605.1 Bacteroidales bacterium
TGCTGATTGATTTTCAGGGAGGACGTAAAGGTCCATTGCTGTATGATGCAGTTTCCTTTATCTGGCAAGCTCGTGCCGGATTTTCTGACGCTCTGAAGGATGAGCTCTTTAACTTTTATATGGATCAGCTATCCAAGCAGATAAAAGTAGAGAAGACTTTTAAGGATGAGATCATTGTTTTCAGAATGCTTCAGGTGCTTGGTGCATACGGATTTCGTGGACTGATAGAGAGAAAACAAATATTTATAGATTCAATTCCTAGTGCTTTGTCGACCTGCTTGGCGTATATCAATAAAGCTCAATATCCTCATATTGCGTCACTTATACAGTCGGTTTCAGAAAGACTCTCCATTAAGGGTAGTGATAGTGAACTGACCGTCTATGTCACCAGTTTCTCATATAAGCGTGGTATTCCCAAGGATGATAGCGGAAATGGAGGCGGGTTTGTTTTCGACTGTCGAGCTATCCATAATCCCGGGAGATATGAGCCATATAAGTCGCAGACGGGTGATGATGCTCCCGTAATTGATTTTTTGGAGCGGAAGAGCTCTGTTGCTGAATTCTTGAGGCATTGCTATGTACTTGTGGATGAGTCGGTTGAGGTGTATATTCGACGTGGATTTACGTCACTGCAAGTTAACTTCGGATGTACGGGTGGCCAACATCGCTCTGTCTATTGCGCGACCCACATGGCCCAGCACCTAAGCGACAGGTTTGGTGTGAAAGTCATACTGACACATCGGGAGCAAAATAAGGAAACAGTTTTTCAGAAGAGAAAATGAAAGCAATGATATTTGCGGCCGGAATCGGTAGCCGCCTGAAGCCGTGGACTGATCATCATCCAAAGGCATTGGTGGAGATCGGTGACAGACCTGCGTTATGGCATGTGATAAATAGGATAAAAGCCCTAGGAGTATCGGAGATGGTAATTAATGTGCACCATTTTGCCGATCAGATTGAGCGTTATCTTTCAGAGAATAACAATTTCGGGGTCAATATACATGTATCTGACGAGCGCTCGCTGCTGCTGGATACAGGGGGCGGACTACTGAAAGCTGCCGAATTCCTGAGTGGGGATGAGCCGATAATACTACATAATGCGGATATCTTTTCAAATGTGAGTTTAGCCGGACTTTCAGAAACT
The DNA here is from genome assembly GCA_014800605.1 of Bacteroidales bacterium. GTDB lineage: Bacteria > Bacteroidota > Bacteroidia > Bacteroidales > Muribaculaceae > JAAVFS01. The sequence continues at coordinate 1,145 of JAAVFS010000129.1, forward strand.
CATAAGAAATCAGGCGCCGATGCAACGTTGCTTGTTGCACAGCGCAAATCCTCGAGAGGATTGTTGTTTGACAGCGGGATGCGAATGCATGGATGGATTAATGTGTCTACCGGGGAAACAATCCCTTCGCAAATAGAGGGCGCGGAAAACTTAACGCCATTAGCATTTGGCGGAATTCAGATTATATCACCCCGGATATTGAGAAGCATGTCGGCAAAAATGAAGGTTGAGCCATTCTCGATAATACCATTCTATGCTAATAATTGTGAGGAGCTTAACCTCATGGGGTATGTCGCACCGAAACAGTATTACTGGTATGATGTGGGGAAGCCGGAGACACTCGAAGCAGCCCGGCAGGAAATAGCTGGATAGTGATTTGATGGAAGTGATAAATAATTTTAATGTGTGATAATGGGCTTTCGATGTGAAAGTGTATGTTTTTTTGCTGACAATTTCGTAATTTTGCAGTCAATTAAAGAGACTAAAGATGATCAATCGTATTTTGATAAGAATGAAAGTAGTACAGTTGCTGTACTCTTACTTGTTGACGCGCAACGATTTCCATATCGCTCAACCTTTTGAAAAAGACACTCGTGACAATAGATTCGCATATGAAACTTATTTAAGTGTTTTAAAATTAATCTTAGAATTATCCGGATATCAGAGGGTCGGAGAGTCAGGCGTCATGCGTCAGTCTCTTAGTTCCGAGAGAACAGACAAGTTGGCTACAATGCTGGCAAAGTCGCTCGCTACGGACACTGAATTGAGAGATGCGATTGCCAAGAGCAGCGATCGTCTGATTGACTTCTCTTCGCGGATAAACGATATCTACCAGAAGATCATAGCCTCAACCGTCTATAATGATTTCAGCAAAAAGCGTAAGAAGGATTTAGAGATGGAGGTCAATCTTTGGACTGTCTTATTAGATACGGTTGTAGCAAAGAACGATGGCATGATTGAGCTTTGCCGCAAGTCAGATAACTTTACACTGAATGGCTTTAATTTAGGAGTAGAGCTTGTCAAAACCACATTGAGTGCCTTTAATGACCACCGATCTTCATCGGCAAATGCAAGAGCAGCACTTGAGACATCGCTCGAAAAGGCATACGAACTATATCACTTGCTTTTGCTTCTCCCTGTTGAGATTACTAAAATGCAGTTCCAGCGTCTTGAAGCAGCAAAATCAAAGTATATGCCTACCAGCGAAGACTTGAATCCTAATACTCGCTTCGTTGACAATATCTTTGTTCAACTGATGAAGGACAGTGCTGATATGGAGAAATATCTGAAAGCTCATCCGATCAACTTTGAGAATGATTATTTTAATGTTAAGCGTATGCTTGACGATGTGCTTGCCTCAGACATTTACAAAGAGTATATGGAGGCTCCTTCGACAGATAGATCAGCTGACTGCGAGCTCTGGCGTAAGCTTATGAAGAACGTAATCCTGCCTTCTGATGCATTGGCAGAGATGCTTGAAAGTTCATCAGTATATTGGAATGATGATCTGGATATCATGGGGACATTCGCGCTCAAGACTATACGACAGTCTGCATCATCAGAAGGTGAAATCAAGCTCCTTCCAAAATTCAAGGATAGAGACGATGAGGAGTTCGGCACTCTGCTCTTCACTGATACAATCTCAAATCGAGAGACGTATCGCTCATATATCGACAAATTTATTGACGCGAAGCAGTGGGACACCGATCGTTTGGCATTCATGGATATTGTTATCATGATGGTCGCCATTTCAGAGTTGCTCAATTTCCCCGCGATTCCGATTCCTGTCACTTTGAACGAATATATCGAGATAGCCAACAGTTACAGCACTCCCCGCAGCGGACAATTCGTCAACGGAATGTTATATTCAATTATTAATTACCTCAAAAGCGAGGGAAAATTGTTGAAAGACTGAAATTTGTTACTATCTTTGTCAATCAATAACATTAACTAATAAATACAATAATGATTAACGGACTTATAACTCTTATCGCCTTTGCTCAGGAGGCCGGTAATGCAGCAATGGCTGGAGGTGCTTCAGAAGCTGCCGCAGGTGCTAAACCTCAGGCTCAGAATAGTGGCATGATGAGCTTAATTATGATCATTGCCATGATCGCAATTTTCTATTTCCTGATGATTCGTCCTCAGCAGAAGAAGCAAAAGGAAATTCGTCAGAAACGCGAGGCTCTTCGTGAAGGTGATCGTGTAGTAACAGCCGGTGGTATCTATGGTAAGATTAAAGCCGTGAAAGAGTCTACATTCACAATTCAGATCGCCAATGATGTAATCATCAAGGTCGACCGTAACTCGGTTTACCCTGATTCTACCTCAAGCGAGGATATTGTAGTTGCAGAGAATAAATAATAACAATAAGCGGTCTCTTATCTTTACCGATATGAGACCGCTCATTTATTTACTATGGCTGAAGGTGAAGTTAGGCAGGCTTTAAAGGAAAAAATCAGTTCCAAAAGAGGCAGAAATTTCGTTACTTTTTTAATATTTGTTGCTATTTCATGTGGTCTGTGGGTAGTTATGTCATTAAATGACACTACTCAGAGAGAATATCCTATTCATGTAGCAGTAGCAGACCTTCCTTCAGGCAGATCATATCGTCATGATGATAATACTCCCATAGATTCAGATGGTGATCTTGGAGTATATACTGTGCTGGTAAAGGAACGTGGTTTATTCCATAAATTTTCATCAAAGAAGCGCACGAATCCTCTTGTGGTAAACTTTACAGACTTCAATAGCTCAAAGGAAGGAGTGTTTTTTCTGACTTCGGCCAAGATGGAATTTGTCCTCCAGGAGTATTTAGGAAATGATGCTATTATTGTTACCTGGAAGCCATCAATTGTATCTTTTAAAGAAAAGACAGATTCAGTCATTTGATCGATGCCGAAAGTAATAGCTATAACGGGTGGAATTGGGGCAGGAAAAAGTGTAGTCAGCAACATACTGCGTTTTGAGGGGTTTGAGGTCTATGACTGTGATGCTGAGGCAAAGCGTTTAATGGATGAGAGCGTTGAGATCCACCAGATGCTTTGTTCTGATATTCATCCTCATGCCGTCGTAGACGGATGTATTGATCGGAAATTAGTTTCGTCAATTGTCTTTACAGACGTGGAGAAACTAACCAAACTGAATGAAATGGTGCATAGTTCTGTGCGCTCGGATATTTCAAGATGGATTGCTGACAGGGCAGGGGTGACAGCCCTATTCATAGAAACTGCTATATTATATCAAAGCCGGCTCTACAGCATGGTCGATATGGTCGTTGAGGTAATAGCGCCTAAGGAGCTACGCATACAGAGAGTGATGCAACGCAACAATATGACCCGGGATGAGGTTGAAAAACGCATTGAATCACAAAATGTAGCCATTGATGAGAAAAAAAAAATAAAAACCATCAATATAATTAATGATGGTTTTACTCCAATTCTTCCTCAGATAAAGCAGTTTCTCGCTGAGTCTGAAGTGTGATTATTTTTCATCGTCTTGATTGAAGAGCTTGTCTTCGTCGTCCAGCTTAAAGTAGTGGGCTAACGTAGCGATGAATTTTGAGATCTGCTCAACGGCTTTCTTAGTATCTTCGCTCATTTCTTTACCTTGAAGGCGGAGAAGCAATGTGCCGTAGAGGGCTGTAAAACAGGTCTCGATTTCGCCTTTCTTGTCATCTCCGGCTTTTGTCCGGAGTTCAACTATATATGGAAGTGTCTTATAAAATTCTGCTGAGTATTCCGGAAATTTGGCATCGCTCAGTAGCTTTTGATGTAGTTCAGCTAATTGTGTGACTGTGTTTTTTACAAGTTGCAGATGGCCGTTTTTTTCGACACCTTCTCGCCGCATCATATCAATAAGTGACTCATACCATTCGGTCATCTCTTTGGCCTTTTCATGGGTTAGGTCGTATTTGTCAATGATATTGGTCTTGATTTTGTCGATGTCAAGATTGTTGGCACGAATCAAGTCTTCTATCTGCCACATATAGAGCAGATATTCGGCTATGTTACTTTTCCTTTTCTGTGAAGCTATATACATTGTATTGTCATTTTATTATTAAACGTTCCCGACATTCAAATGTTTGATGTCTTTCCCGCTTGGCGCTTGATAAATGGATAGATGAAATTCTTTAACGACAGCATAGACGTAATCAAATATACGTGCCTGTAGATGTTCGTAATTTTTCCATTGAGTATCAGCTGAGAAAAAGTATAACTCCAGCGGAAGGCCCTGCGGGGTGGGCTGCAATTGACGTACCATGATCATCATCTCTTTATTCACGTCATTATGGTGAGTGAGATAATATTCAAGATGTTGGCTTAACAGTGTGATATTGGAGACTCTGGTGTGACTTTCAAGATTGATTCCTGTCAGGAACTGTCGATCTTTCAAATCGTTAATTTCTGCGTCAGTGAGGAATCTGATTGAGTCAAAGTCGAGATATATTGAGCGGCTGATGCGTCGACCTCCACTCTCTTGCATAGGACTGAAATTCTGGAATGATTCTTTAATCAGAGTGTAAGGTGGCACGGTCGTAACCGAATTGTCCCAGTTCCTCACTTTGACGGTGGTAAGAGATATTTCAATTACTTCACCATTGGCGTTAGCTTTGGAAACAACAATCCAGTCTCCTTTTTTTAGCATCTCATTGACAGTAAGCTGAACTCCCGCTACCAATCCAAGAATGGTATCCTGGAATATCAGCATCAGGACGGCTGCTGAGGCTCCAAGTGCTGCAATAATAGTAAGCGGATTTTTGCCGATAAGGATGCTAATCCCTATGATTACACCTATTATAATAAAGAACAACTTGATCATCTGAAGAACGCCTCGAAGGGTGTGTACCTTACCGGAGTTTCTTTTATCCAATGCGTCAAAGAATGCCTGGAGAACCTGATTAAGCAGGTTGATAATCGCAACAAGAATGTAGAGTTCGGTGGCTTTGGTAATCCAA
>JAAVFS010000130.1 GCA_014800605.1 Bacteroidales bacterium
CTTCATCACGAAGTCCCTTCTTATAGGTTTCCAATAGGTACAATTTCTAAGGTAAAAAAGATTGTTATAGGTTTGTGATGCAAAGGTTGTCCTTTTTTCTCTGGCATCCAAATAAAAAAATATGTTTTCTAACATAGTTTTTCATCATCCGACCTGGTTTTGTTGCCTGTATTTGACCTATTGCTCTGATTATTAGTAGAGTAAGAATTTATTTACTTGAATGGGGTTAAATGTAAAATATTGTTAATAAGACCTATTTCACCTGCATTTTGTTATCGTAGCATTGCAAAATGAAATTTTCGCCATCCCATTTTCCGTAAGAAAAGTGGTGGATCCAGTCGCCTAAAACGATCAATTTTCCCCCGGATGAGAGCTGATAGTCAAGCAGAATGTGACGGTGGCCGAGCACAAAGTAGTCGATCGCGCAATCAGGATGTTCTTTCTGATATTCTTCGGCAAAGGCTACGAACGGCTCTTTGTCGGGTCCTGCGAAGACGGGGATTTCCGCCGAGTAGTTGCGGGAGTGCGACGACCAGCGATGTGCAAACGTTACAGTCCATCGCGGATGCACTGCCGCGTAGAGATGCTGAAGGAATTTGTTGCGAAACATCCAGCGGATGAACCGGAATCCCTTCGGTAGCTTCCCGAGGGCGTCACCGTGGGCGAGGAAGAAGCGCTTGCCGAGAATCTCTTTGGTTATTGTGCCATCGACGACCGTTATCCCTAATTCGTTGGGGATATAGTCGTTGATCCAGATGTCGTGATTGCCTATTATCCAGGTGATTTTTATCCCGGAGTCGGCCATCATGCCAAGCTGACCCAAGAAGCGGGTGAAGCCGCGTGGGACTACCGTCCGATATTCATACCAATAGTCGAGAACGTCGCCGAGCAGATAGAGCTCTGCGGCATCGTCTTCGATCGAACGCAGCCACTCGACGACCCGGCGCTCGTAGTCGAGCGGGTTGTCGAGATAGGTTGCCCCGAGATGGAGGTCGGATATGAAGTAGATAGTTTTGCGCGTGGTCACAGCAGTAGGGCGGGGGAGGAGGGTTAAAGGAATCCGAGTTCGAGCTTGGCTTCTTCGCTCATCATGTCCTGAGTCCAGGTGGGTTCAAATACGATGTTGATAGTAACGCTCTTGAGCCCCTCGATCGATTCGAGCTTATAGCGGGCATCGTCAACGATAAAGTCGGCCATAGGGCAGTTGGGAGCTGTCATGGTCATGTCGACGACCAGATTTGCATCGTCGTCGATGTCTATCTTATATATGAGTCCGAGAGAATAGATATCGACGGGTACTTCGGGATCGTAGACCGTGCGAAGTATTTCGATTACTTTCTCTTCCAGTTCGAGTCGTTTTTCAGCAGTCATAATAATGTAATTTTCTACAAAGATAATCTATATTTGATAAAGAAATACTATACATGGCGAACAGTAGAGAAGAAAAATTTGTTTAGTATTTAGAAAAAATGTTATTTTTGCAACTAATAAATCAAACCCAACAGTTATGAAATTTTTCTCAAAAGTCCTCGCTGCCGTTGTGATCGCTACGGCTGCCGTTATGCCCGCTCAGGCACAGTTCAAATGGGGTGTCAAAGCCGGTGTAGCTGTCAACTCACTCAAGCTGAATACTGATGCTTTCAATTCTGACAATCGTGCCGGCTTTACCGGCGGTCTTATGGCCGAGTTTACCGTGCCTATTATCAATGTAGGCTTCGACGCATCTGTCCTCTATGCCAATCGCTCCATGGAGGTCGACAACGAAAAATTCAACCGTAGCTATATCGATATACCTGTCAACTTCAAATATAAAATCGGTCTGCCCATTGTCGGCAAGTTTGTTGCTCCGTTCGTTACTACCGGTCCCGACTTCTCGTTCCTCGTGTCTAAGAAGACTATGAAGGATGCAGTCAGCAACCGCAAATTTGATGTAGCCTGGACTGTAGGCGCCGGTGTTGAGATTGTCAGCCATGTGCAGATTGCCGCATCTTACGGCTTCGGCCTTAAGAGCGCAAGTTCTGCCGAGAATCACCTTTACAAGGGAAAGAACCGTTGCTGGACAATCACGGCCGCTTATCTCTTCTGATTTTAAATGAAATAAACGTTTTAATATACAAGGCGCGCTGACAGTCATGACGGCGCGCTTTTATATTCCATTTATGGTAATCACAGATCAGATTCTCGAGTCACAGCCGGAGGCTGTCAGGACGCAGTTTAATCGCTGGGCGCCCTATCTCTACGATCGGCTTATATTCAATATGCCCGACAGTGAGATACACGCGATGGCCCACTGTGAGCGTGTTCTCCTGCATGCCCTTTCGATGGGATATGAGCTGATGCCGGACAATCTCCATGCTATAACCGCCCTCGCACATGCATCGATTTTCCACGATACACGTCGCCTGGACGAGTATCTCGACACCGGGCACGGAGCTCGTGCCGCAGTCTATTATACTCAATATGCAGCCGGCCATGCTGATGTGGACTTCGATGAGCGTGCGCAGTACATGATGCGCTATCACGACCTTGACGACACGAACGGGATAGCGGCAATCGAAGCTCGCTGGGATGCAGACACCCCGGAAGGCCGTGAGGCAAAGCTCCTCTACGCTATCTTCAAGGATGCGGATGCGCTTGATCGCTGGCGACTTGGCAGCCTGGGGCTCGACCCCAAGTATCTGCGGACTGAGGCGGCACGCAACCGAGTGCAGTATGCCAAGGAGTTGGTAGATAAGACAATGGATCCTGATCTGTTGCAAGAGATAGATAAGGCTGTCAAGGCTTCTATTGAGAAACAAAAGAATATAAAATAGACTATGACTTCAGAAACAAATAAGCCCTACCGTCTGGGCGTAGCTCTGTCGGGTGGAGGTGCGCGCGGATTTGCGCATGCCGGTGCGCTCAAGGCTCTCGAAGAAGCGGGCATTCGACCGGATGTAATTGCCGGTGTCAGTGCCGGATCAGTCGTAGCGGTGATGTATGCTGCCGGAGTTCGTCCGGACGATATGGTCCGTATATTCAGCGAAGGAAAATTTGGCGACTTCGCGAGGTTCAGCGCCCGTGGTGGCGGTCTCTTCCGCATTACCCGCTTCAAGCAGCATGTCCTCAAGCAGCTCAACGGAATCGAGCGTATCGAGGATCTGCATATCCCGACCTATATCGGCGTGACTGATATCGACAATGGTCAGGCTGTAGAGTTTCACGAAGGCCCCATCGGCGATATAATGCAGGCCTCGTGCAGCATGCCCATCATCTTCCATCCCGTAGAGATGAATGGCGTGAAATATGTGGATGGCGGTGTCCTCCACAATCTTCCCTCATGGATCCTGCGCGATAAGTGCGACTATCTGATAGGACTCAATTGTAGTCCGATGAAGTCGTATCGTCCGGGCAATTCGCTCCTCGACATAGCCATGCGCACCTATGACCTTATGTCGAAAGGGCAGCAGGCCGAGGATATTAAGCTCTGTGATCTGCAGGTGGAAATGTCAGAGCTGTCTCACTATAAGGTGTTTAATTTGAAGAAGATCAACACCGTCTTTCTCGATGGCTATGTGCAGATGCGTGCCGCTCTGAAAAAGATTGATGTCAATCAGTTTAAGAATAGATAAAAAACTTACGAACAGGATATGATCAAACCTATCATATACCAGCTCCTCCCCAGGCTATGGAGCAATACTAACGAGACAAATAAGCCTGCCGGGACGATCGAAGAAAATGGCTCCGGCAAGATGAACGATATCACGCCACGTGCACTCGAGGCTATCCGTGAGCTTGGCGTTACCCATGTGTGGTATACCGGTGTGATCGAGCATGCACACTGTCCCGACTATTCGGCCTACGGTATCGAGCGCGACAATCGCCGCATAGTCAAGGGGGAAGCCGGATCGCCCTACGCTATCAGCGACTATTATGATATCGACCCCGACATAGCTGTCGATGTCGATCATCGCATAGAGGAGTTTGAAGCGCTGGTCGGTCGCACCCACATGGCCGGAATGAAAGTCATCATAGACTTCGTGCCTAATCATGTGGCGCGTCGCTATCACAGCGACAAAGCTCCTGAAGGCGTCAGCGACCTGGGTCAGGACGACAACCGGGATATGTTCTTCTCACCGACCAACAATTTCTATTATATCACCCGCCAGCAGTTCTCACCCGTAGAAGTCGATCTCGGTTCAGGCGACGAAGCCTACATTGAGTTTCCGGCCAAAGCTTCCGGCAACGACTGCTTTACTGCCAGCCCGGGCAAATATGACTGGTATGAGACCGTAAAGCTGAATTATGGCATTGATCCGGCCAATGGTAGCCGACATTTCGACCCGATACCACCGACTTGGCACAAGATGCTCGGGATCCTATTATACTGGGCTTCAAAAGGGATTGACGCATTCCGCTGTGATATGGCCCACATGGTACCCGTCGAGTTCTGGCAGTGGGCGATAGCCAATGTCAAAGGCAGATATCCTGGGGTGCAGTTTATCGCAGAGCTTTATGACGTCGGAATCTATCGCGACTATATCTACCGGGGAGGCTTCGACTATCTGTATGATAAAGTCAATCTCTATGATACACTTCGCGCCGTCGAGTGTCACAACCACTCTGCAGCAGCATTGACCAATTGCTGGCAGACAGTCGACGGACTCGACCGCCACATGCTCAATTTCCTTGAAAACCACGATGAGCAGCGCTTCGGCTCTCCGCAATATGCCGGCGATCCCGGCCGCGTCCTCCCCTCGCTCGTGGTAAGCTCTATGATCGGTAAAGGCCCGATGATGATTTATATGGGCCAGGAGATAGGGGAGAGGGCTACCGATGCCGAGGGATACAGTGGACTTGATGGTCGCACCACGATCTTCGACTACTGGAGTCTCGACACGCTCCGCCGATGGAACAATGGCGGAAAGTGGGATGACGCAAAGCTCACCCCGGAGGAGCGCGCTCTTCGCAGCGTCTATTCGCGGGTACTTTCGCTCTGCAACTCTGAGGCAGCCATCCGGGAAGGCCGTTTCTTCGACCTGATGTATGTCAATTATGACAATCCCGGAGTCAATCCCCATCGGCAGTACGTCTTCCTGCGATGTCAGCCCGGCGAGTCGCTGCTCATCATCGCCGTCAACTTCTCCGACCGTCCCACCGAGATGGCCATCAACATCCCTTCGCACGCTTTCGAGACGCTTGAGCTGCCTGAAGGCGACTTTGAAATGACCGAATTACTATCGGGTCACAAAGCCATGAAAACGCTTGATCGCAACCGACAATTCGCGACACCCGTCGATGCTCACGGGGCAGTAATCTGGAAGCTGGAACTCCCTGCCACTAAGGTTGCGGAAAAAAAGAGTGAATAGAGTGTGTCCGATTGGCAATAAATTCTTACCTTTGCAGTCAGAATAGTCATACTATATATAGAGTCATACACATTATGTTACCACCGTTCAAAATTTTTTCCGGAACACGTTCCCGCTACATGGCTGAAGAAATCTGTAAAGACCTGGGCGTGCCCCTGGGAAACATGAACATTCAGCACTTCGCCGATGGCGAGTTTGAAGTTTCGTTTGAAGAATCGATTCGCGGATGTGAAGTATATATCGTACAGTCGACCTTCCCCAACAGCGATAATCTCATGGAGCTCCTGCTCATGATCGATGCAGCCAAGCGCGCATCGGCCCACTCCATTATCGCCGTAATGCCTTACTTTGGCTGGGCGCGTCAGGATCGCAAGGACAAGCCCCGTGTGTCTATCGCAGCAAAGCTCGTCGCTGACCTGCTGACAGCTGCCGGAGTCAACCGCGTCATCACAATGGATCTGCATGCCGACCAGATTCAGGGATTCTTCGATGTGCCTGTCGACCATCTCTACGCTTCTTCAGTCTTTATCCCCTACATACAGTCGCTCAACCTTGAGAACATGGTCATCGCGACTCCCGATGTCGGCGGCGCAAAGCGTGCCAACAACTACGCAAAATATCTCAACGTGCCTCTCGTCCTCTGCCACAAGCAGCGTGCCAAGGCCAATGTCGTAGCGACAATGACCGTAATCGGCGACGTAAAGGATAAAAACGTAATCCTCGTTGACGACATGGTAGATACCGCCGGCACAATCACCAAGGCTGCAGACCTGATGCTCGCCGAGGGTGCCAAGTCAGTGCGTGCGCTCGCTTCCCACGCCATCATGAGCGATCCCGCTTCAGAGCGCGTCGACAGTTGCGGACTGACCGAGATGATATTCACCAACTCAATCCCCTTTACCAAGGATTGCAAGAAAGCTACCATCATCAGCGTAGCCCGACTCTTCGCCGACACCATCCGTCGTGTACACGAGAATCAGTCGATCTCATCTCAGTATCTCATCAAGTAATACCTCATTACGCTGTAATATCCAAAGAGGCTGTGTCCACTCGACACAGCCTCTTTTGTTACTGCCGCCCGCCAACCGATCCCGTAACTCTCCATCGTGATCCAGCCGTAGATAACCACCAAGCTATGACATGATTTATCCGGGGATATTGAGCTTGGATTTGTTAGAGCTATTCCCAACATAGATTATTAAAAGATAGCAGGTCTCTATTGGTATGTATCAAATAATTAACTATCTTTGTCGTCGCAGACCGCAATGCAGAGGCCCGGTCAAGGGCAATGCGGGAGGGTTTGCGACATATTTAGACAGCGTATTCTATGCTAAAATCCAAGCGATTTTGGCATTTTTTGTTTCAAAAAAACACGATTATCGCTCTTTGGTGCGGTTTAGTCCGCCCCCACCGCTCGGACATCCCCCTCCAGAAGGATAGAGGAATGGCTTTACAGCGCGAAGGACTCTTGATTTTTCTCTTTCCATCGTTGCTGATAATATTGAAAAGTCTTAGGGTCATAAGTGGTCTTATCGCGTACAAGAGCAACGATTATTC
>JAAVFS010000131.1 GCA_014800605.1 Bacteroidales bacterium
CTTTGCACATAATATCGTTTAATTATCAACAGTTACTTAACACACATACACACCAGCTCCAAATGTTTTCAGGAATAGTAGAAGAAGCTGCGACAATCAAGAAGATAGAGCGTCGCGGCGGCAATATCGACCTCACTGTCGAGTGTACATTCACCGATGAACTCAAGATAGACCAGTCGGTAGCCCACAACGGCGTGTGTCTGACCGTAGTCAGCCTCAACCCCGACAATACCTATACCGTCACCGCCATTCAGGAGACCCTCGTCCGCTCCAATCTCGGCGTCCTCAAGGCCGGCGACCGCGTCAATCTGGAGCGCTCCATGCTCATGAACGGACGCCTCGACGGCCATATTGTCCAGGGCCATGTAGACTGCACGGCTGTCTGCACCGACATCGAGGAGGTCGACGGAAGCCGCTACTTCAAGTTCAACTATAAAGTCGATCCGGAACTCATCAGCAAGGGATATGTGACCGTCGAAAAGGGCTCTGTGACCGTCAACGGCGTCAGCCTCACGGTCTGCGACTCCGAGGCCGACTCATTCCGGGTAGCCATAATCCCCTACACTTTTGAGCACACCAACTTCTCCGACATCCGCCCCGGCACTAAGGTCAATATCGAGTTTGACATCATCGGCAAGTATCTCAGCCGCCTGATGCAGCTCAGCAAGTAATCATCCCACATCATTAGAAACTAACACTTTAACTATACGACGACATGGCAAAGAAGGTAGTAGAAACCCCTCTGATGAAGCAATACTTCGAGATGAAAGCCAAGCATCCTGACGCGGTGCTGCTCTTCCGCGTGGGCGACTTCTACGAGACCTTCTGCGACGATGCCATCACAGCCAGCGAGATACTCGGCATCACGCTGACCCGCCGCGCCAACGGAGCCGCCCAGAGCGTGGAGCTCGCCGGCTTCCCCCACCATGCGCTTGACTCCTACCTGCCGAAGCTCGTCAGAGCCGGCAAGCGTGTGGCCATCTGCGAGCAGCTCGAAGACCCCAAGATGGTCAAAGGGCTCGTCAAGCGCGGCATAACCGAACTCGTCACTCCCGGCGTGTCGATCAATGACAATATCCTCGACCACCGCGAAAACAACTTCCTTGCAGCTCTCCATTTCGGCAAAAACGAGATCGGCGTGTCGTTTCTTGACATCTCGACGGGCGAATTTCTCACCGCTCAGGGGCCGGCCGACTATGTCGACAAACTGCTGGGCAACTTCAGCCCCAAGGAGGTGCTCGTGGAGCGTGGCAAGCGCACCATGCTCGAAGAGACCTTCAATGGCCGCTATCTGTCGTTTGACCTCGACGACTGGATATTCACCGAGCCGACGGCCAATGAGCGACTGCTCAAGCAGTTTGAGACCGGAAGCCTCAAAGGGTTCGGCCTTGGTGAGATGCCGCTGGCCATCATAGCCTCAGGAGCCATTCTCCACTACCTCGACATCACGCGCCACACGATGACGGGCCATATCACCCGCCTGCAGCGGATCGAAGAGGAGAGCTATGTGCGCCTCGACAAGTTCACCGTGCGCAATCTCGAGCTGCTCCGCTCCATCGGCGATGAAGGCAAAAGCCTGCTCGACGTCATAGACCGCACTGTGAGCCCCATGGGAGCGCGATTGCTGCGCCGCTGGATGCTTTTCCCGCTCAAGGACGTAAAGGCCATAAATGACCGCCTTGACATCGTCGAGCACTTCTTCCGCAACCCTGACTCGCGCGAAGCACTCCGCGAGCTACTCGAGCAGGTCGGCGACCTCGAGCGACTCATCTCCAAGGTAGCCGTAGGCCGTGTCACCCCGCGCGAACTCGTGCAGATGCGCCGCGCCCTCGAAGCGCTCGACCCTATCAAGAACATAAGCCTCGCCGGCTCACTCCAGGCTCTGGTAGCCATCGGCGAGCAGATCAATCCGTGCCCTACCATCCGCGAACGTATCGGACGCGAGATAGTCGAGGATGCACCCTCGGCCCTCGGTCGCGGCACAGTCATAGCCCGCGGAGTCGATCCGGAACTCGACGAGCTGCGCGACATCGCCTTTCAGGGCAAAGACTATCTGCTGCGCCTTCAGCAGCGCGAGATAGAGGCCACCGGCATCCCGAGCCTCAAGATAGGCTTCAACAATGTCTTCGGCTACTATATCGAAGTCACCAACACGCATAAGGACAAGGTCCCGCAGGAATGGATCCGCAAGCAGACCCTCGTCAACGCCGAGCGCTATATCACTCAGGAGCTCAAGGACTATGAAGAGAAGATCCTCGGCGCGCAGGAGAAGATCGAGATCATCGAGACGCGCCTCTACAACGACCTCGTGGCTGCCGTAGCGGCGTTTATCCCCGCCATACAGGTCGATGCGGCGATGATAGCGCGCCTGGACTGCCTTGTGGGCCTGACACGCGTAGCGCTCGAAAACCGCTACAACCGCCCCGTGGTCGACGACTCACTTGCCATCGACATCACCGAGGGACGTCACCCCGTCATCGAGAAGGAGCTCCCTCCGTCGGAGACCTACGTCACCAACAGCATACACCTCGATAACGAGCGCTCGCAGATCATGATGATCACCGGCCCCAACATGTCAGGTAAGTCGGCCCTGCTCCGCTCCACAGCCCTCAATGTCCTGATGGCGCAGATGGGCAGCTTCGTCGCCGCCGAGAGCGCCCACATCGGTATTGTCGACAAGATATTCACCCGCGTAGGAGCCAGCGACAACATCTCGCTGGGCGAATCGACATTCATGGTCGAGATGAACGAGGCCGCATCCATCCTCAACAATATGAGTCAGCGGAGCCTTATCCTCTTTGATGAGCTCGGCCGAGGCACTTCGACCTATGACGGCATCTCAATAGCCTGGGCTATCGTGGAATACATCCACCAGAGCAAGGAGAAACCCAAGACCCTCTTCGCCACCCACTATCATGAGCTCAACGAGATGGAGCGCACATTCAGCCGTGTCGTCAATTTCAATGTGTCGGTCAAGGAAATAAATGGCAAAGTGGTCTTCCTCAGGAAATTGCAGCCTGGCGGATCGGAACACTCCTTTGGTATCCATGTGGCGAAACTTGCGGGCATGCCGCGCGTCATCGTGGAGCGTGCAGGCGAGGTACTGAAGCATCTGGAGTCATCGGCCGAACGTGGCAATACCCAAGGACTTGCTCCGGCGCCTGATGTAGCTTCGATCGACGCACCGGCAGGAGTACAGCTATCATTCTTCCAGCTTGACGACCCCGTGCTGGCTCAGGTGAGAGACGAAATCCTCGGCACCGACATCGACAATCTGACCCCCATGGCCGCCCTCAACAAACTCAACGACATCAAAGCCATCCTCACCGGCCGCTAATACCACTTCCCCACCGCTCTCCAGCGGATATGGCAATTTTGATGTGGACTACTAATATTTGCTAACTCTCAAATAATTAATTAACTTTGTCGGTGCATACCGCCGTCGCAGACCACGCCAGTAGAGGTGAAGTTCAATAGAACCGACCTCGGTCATGGGTCAAGCGGGTGGGATTGCGACACATATAGAAAGCGTTTATCCGCGCTGATTCTTGATTGTTAGAAATTCTCGCAAAATTTCCTATCGAAGTCAAGAGTTGAGCAACGGTAGATGCCCGTGGATATGTAATTATCAAGCATTTGGCTGATATTTCGTAAGAAATACCAGCTGGATGCAATGGTTGCATATACTGGCGTGGGCTTCTGCGTTGCCGTTCAACTTCGATTAGGCAATGCGAGAAGCCTCTAACAGAAGAACGGCAACAGATACAGACTCCTACGCCTTTCTTTTTTTATATTAATCGCCAACGAGGGGACGACCGCGGCACTATTTGAATACATGAAACTGTGTCTTAATCCAGAAATTTGCTCTGGTATTATTGGTATCTTTAACAAAAGAAGTGGAGATGAATATGGTTTTGATTCTCATGAATTCATTTCCGCTCTTAAGCTTTGTTATCCAAAAGAGTATTATAAAGGTTTGCTAAGTTATATATCTGATTCTAATTTGGATATAGAGAGCGCGTTTCAGCAAATGCATTCTGAGATAGGCAGATATCTTTCATTAAATTCCGAGAATCTTCATATTCGTTCAGTCGGGAAACACTCATCACCAAATTATAAGGATGCTGATACCATGAATGAAATGTGGAAGAAAATTTGAATATATAAGAAGTCACATTATAAATCACCATAACAAATAATTTTATGAGTACTCAAGAAACAAGCAGAATTGACGAATCCAATTGCATGGAGCAAACTAATACTGAAGAAAGTTCAATATCACAACAGCCTGTTAATAAAAAACGTTATTCGTCAGCCGGAGATAATTTTGCAGAATCTATTCTCACATTTTTTGCATATGCTCTACTTATAATTGGAATCGCGGCATCAATTGTTACTGCACTTTTCTTCTTCTTTTTATTAAATAGTGATTTTGGAATAATATTTGGAGGTATAATTTTGGTTGGTGGTCCAATATTATCTTTTATTATTTGGGCTAATATTATGGTTTTAGCTAATATTTCAAATAATACCCGCCAAATTAAATATGAACTTCGAGAGATTAATGATAAACTCTCGAAAATAAAGTAGTAATAAGGCAATAGTAATCTATGAATTATATATACGGTTTCTGATACGGGAGACAGTAATACAAAAAGCTCCGGGGCGATGGCTCCGGAGCTTTTGTTATGTATATCCTCCCTCCTTTATGATACAGGGATAATGAGGATGTGATTATTTAATTTCGACAGGTATCTGGCGCTGGATGCTGTGATCGAGGGAGATGAGGGTCTCGGTGGTGGTGACGCCATTGATCATCTGGATCTTGTCGTGGAGTATCTCCATCAGATGCTCGTTGTCGCGGGCATAGAGCTTGATGAGCATTGAATACGGACCGGTGGTGTAGTGACACTCTACGACTTCGGGCACCTTCTCAAGCTCGGGTACAACATCGCGATACATGGCGCCTCTGACAAGGTTGACGCCTATATAGGTACAGGTGTGGTAGCCAAGTGATTTGGGGCTTACGTTGTAGCCTGAGCCGGTAATAACGCCCATGTCGATGAGTCGCTGAATACGCTGATGGACAGCTGCACGCGACACTCCGCAGACGAGTGCGACGTCCTTAGAGGGGATGCGGGCATTGTGCATTATTATCTCGAGAATTTTGCGGTCCAAGGTGTCTATTTTGTCCATAGCTAATACATTTTAGGAACGCAAAAATATGTAATATATTTTTAGATTGCAAACAATTTGTTACAAAAATTTATGTTTTTAACTAAAGATGGAAGTAATTTTCTGACTTTTCTTTAGTTTAAACGTAATAATAAATTATTTTATAACAATTTTGTATCTCACGCCTTGATGTGGAGCATATCGGCCATCATCTCGTCGATGGTGTGATATCCGGGGTGGTCGGCGAGCCATTCGGCTGCCATGACTGCACCGAGAGCAAAGCCGTCGCGGCTCTTGGCCCGATGTTCGATAGTAATAGTGTCAACAGTTGAATCCCAGCTGATTATATGTGTGCCGGGAACCTCTCCAAGGCGCTCGTGGCTGATGACGAGGGATCCTTCGGAGGCGTCTGGGTCTTCGGTCCATGACTGAATTGAGGGGTCGGCCGCGATGATCTGCTCGGCCAGGGTGATGGCTGTTCCGCTCGGATGGTCGAGTTTATGGATATGGTGGATCTCCTTCATGGCGGGGTGATACTGGGGGAGTCCGGCCATGATGGCGGCCAGATAGCGGTTGAGGGCCATGAATACGTTGACACCTATCGAGAAGTTTGACGACCAGAGGAACGATGCGCCGTGAGCCTCGCAAACGTCCCTTACTTCGTCGATACGGTCAGTCCAGGCAGTAGTGCCCGACACAAGGGGGATATGGCGCTCAAAGGCCTTAAAATAATTGTCGACGGCAGCCGACGGGGTGGTGAACTCAATAGCTACGTCGGCATGGCGGAGAGTGTCGGCGTCCCATTCCTCGGGGTTGTGCGAGTCAATGCGGGCTATGATCCGGTGCCCGCGCTCCAGGGCAAAGCGCTCGATGGCGCGCCCCATCTTACCATATCCTATAAGTGCTATTTTCATGCCGTCTATTTCTTATTGTCACTACAAATTTACGATATATTTCCTTACTTTTGCAAAAGGATGAACATGAAAAAAGAAATGAAAACTCCCAACCTACCGACCTGCCTGCAGGTGGGCATCAGCGAGGCCGGATGCGACGAGGCCGGGCGCGGATGTCTCGCGGGGCCTGTCTATGCGGCTGCCGTGATACTGCCCGACGGCTACACTCACCCGCTGCTCAATGACTCGAAAAAGCTGACTGAGAAGCGCCGCTATGAGCTGCGCCCTATAATAGAGAGGGATGCCCTGGCTTGGGCCGTCGGGGTAGTCACGGCCGAGGAAATCGACCGGATCAACATCCTGAACGCCTCCATTCTGGCGATGCACCGCGCGCTCGACAAGCTGTCGCTGACGCCCGGAGCAGTGGCCATAGACGGCAATCGATTCAAGCCATGGAGGGATGTGGAGTGGACTACGGTAGTGGGTGGCGACGGTAAGGTGGCCAACATTGCGGCTGCTTCTATCCTGGCCAAGACCTATCGTGATGACGAGATGAGAAGGCTACACGCGGAGTATCCGGTGTATGGGTGGGATATCAACAAGGGATATCCTACGGCTACACATCGCGAGGCTATCCGCGAGCATGGGCCGTCGCCCTATCACAGGATGACTTTCAGACTGCTGCCCGACACTCAACTTGAATTTGACTTTTAGAGCCGATTCAACAATAAATATTAACAGTAGGGCGGTCAATTGTCGAGCGAATTACTTCAGTCTTTGAGGGAGCGATGGGGCTCCATCGTGACTGAAAATACTGACGAAAGGCGCCGACGAGTGACCGAGACGAAGGTAATTTCGTCACAGAACTCAATGTTTTATGTTTGATAAGTAGTTTAGATAATCCTGAGTATTAAGAGGATAGAAGCAACGTATGCCATTGCGCGGGCAGTCGTTAGATAGCGTTCGTAGTTGCGACTTAACCGACGATATTTTCAAACCACGCATTTGTACGCTCCATAACCCGCAGGCCGGACAACGGGATAAAAGTATGTGAGCCAAAGTTACCTAATGTCTCGCATCTCATGGGCGCTTTTTGTGCTCTCGTTCAGTCACAATGCCACCGCATTACTCCTTCACTCCATCACAAAAATCACTCCTTGATATGCGACCCTGCTATTAATATTTATTGTCGAACCGGCTCTTAGAGCATAGCCAGAGGGCGGAAGCCTTCGACGACCTCACCTACGGTCATGTGGCGGCGCTGACGGAGGTCGTCGGCAAACTCGGTGGCTACGCGCTGCACTCCCGGATGGCTGAACAGGCGGTGGAGATATGAAAGCTGCTTATCAAATATGATGCTGATTTCGTCGTCATCAAGCGAACAGGTGGCACGCCCCTCTTCGGCCACATATTCCTTGATGAGGTCGAGGGTATCCTTGCTGAGCTGCTTGTGGTCATGGACATAGGTGCGACACATGACATTGGCCATCAGAAGCCCTATCGAGAGCTGGTAGTGGCTGACAATCTGATTCCATGCAAAGCGCGCTGACATCCGCGGATTACCGGCAAAGTAGTAGTAAGGTGTAAATTCCATCATGTTGTCGGCCTCAGCGTCGAGATTGATAGCGTTGAGGAGGTCTTCACGGTCCCATATTACGATGCCCATTGCCATGCCGGTCAGTCCGTAGCAGCGGTCATCGTCGTCGATATATTTGATTGTAGCTTTTTTAGCCATTTATGAGGTGATTTATTTGTAATATAAACTATGAACCGATTTCAGACGGAATCAGTTCATAGCTATCGGTTAATTTACTACCATAATCTTGGTCACGGCGCCTGAGGATGACTGTCCCGACTCGCCCGAAGAGGCAAAGACGTAGTAGACGCCTGTCTTCACACGTTTACCCGAGCGGTCGCAGCCGTCCCAGGTGATCATGCCACCCTCGCTCCGGCCCTGGAAGAACACATTGCCGGCGGCATCGGCTATCTTGACAAGCGAATTGTCCATCAGGCCGGTGATGGTGATCCATCCGGTGTACTCGGGGCGCACAGGGTTGGGATAGGCATAGACTTCATCGAAATCCTCGTGAGCCCGGGAGGCATCGCTCTTATACTCCAGCAGGCCGAACTCGGTGGCGAAGAATACGCTGTTTTCATCGCCGCAGGTGATGGCAGTCACCGCGTTTGACTGCAGAGGCGAGTTGGTCGTGTCAAAGTGCTTGAGTATCTCATCGCCGGAAGCGCTGACGAGGTATGCACCCGAGTTGAGTGTGGCTATCCACTTGCGGTTGGCAGGGTCGACAGCTATCCAGTAGATGGTCTCGCCGTCGAGCAGATAGTCGGCGAAGTTGGAGCCATCCTTGCGGGGCACTTTCAGGTGATTGATCTTGATCGAGGTGCCGGAGATGTCATCGGGGTTGGTGATGGCGAAGACTCCATTTTCCGTACCTACCCAGACGGCTCCCTGCTTATCCTCGACTATGAAATAGAAATAGTCGTTGGTAAATTTCTTGCCGTCCTGATCGATGAACTCTGTCACCTGGTAGACATTATCATCGGAAGTAGAGGTGGTCCCCTTGGTCTTCACTACGTGTATGGCACCATCATGCGTGGCGTCAATATAGAACACGCAGTTGGAGTTTCTGCACGCCAATATGCGTGTATCGTAGCTTGACGAATTGCGCGCACACTGGTCGAGCGCCGACCAGTCGGCAGGGACGGTGTTCTGCTTCGAGCGCTTGTCGTTAGGGAGCATGTGGAGGATGTTCTGGCCGTTAAAGACGAATGTACCGACCCAGAGATTGCCTTCCTTGTCTATATCCAGGCCGTAGGCACGGAGGGCATAGCCGTCGCTTACAGTCTCCATCGAGCTGTTGGTGTCGTAGTATTTGTGGATCTGCTTGCGGTCCTTGATGTGGTAGACACCATCCCATGCCGAACCTATATAATAGGCATCCGGGTCGGAGGGGTCCTCGCGGAAGTCGGCACCGCTTTTGAAGCCTGTCGGATAGGTGCTGAACGACTTGTTGTTGGGATTATCGACAGTAAACTCCAGAGGGGTCACATCGCTTATCTCGCCATCCTCGATTACGTTGATATTAAACAGATTGTCGTCCTGGTTGGAGAACTGCTTGCGGAGGAGGGTCGCTCCCCAGTTGCCCACATAGACCTTGCCCGAGGGGGAGGTGTAGAGGCGGCCGATGTTGGAGAATGTAAGCGCATTCTGCGGTTTGACAGCCGAGCTCAGAGTGCTGACCTTGTTGGTGCCGTCGATCTGGTAGGACGCAACACCGTCGGAACTGCCGAGCCAGAGCTCATCGAGCCCACTGAGCGCTGAGATGTGCTTTGACTGATAGCCGAGCTGTTTTTTCTTCTTCTCGAGGTCTGTGCCGGAGATGGCGATAGACACCACGCGGCCATCATTGCCGATGTGCAGAAGCTCGGTCGGGGTGTAGTAGAAAGCTGACCCGTCAGCAGCCTGAATCAGTTCGCTGCCCGGCACGAAATCCTTCTCATAGATGCAGCTCATCTTGGTCATCAGAGGCTCATCGGCAGCATTTTTCTTATATATAAGCAGTCGATTGCTGTCGCTCAGATTGAGATTGGCCAAAATTACCTCATCCGACAAGGCTAAATAGTCCGGGAAAGCCATACCGTAGGAGAGTGTCAGCTTGGAGAATGATGTGAGCTTCTCGTCCTTGCCTACATAGTAGTTGGCAGCATCGCCGTCGGTGACTATCAGGTAGTCGCCCCACACCTCGATGCTGACCATGTCCTTGCCATAGTCGCCCGAGGTAATCACCTCATTTTTCTTGAGGTCAAAGACTACAATGCCGAAGTTGGTAGCTACATAGAGTTTGCCGCCGTCGACTGTGAAATCATTGATGGCGGGCACTACCGAGAGCTGTGCATCCTTGATGTCGGGCAGATTGTCGACACGCCCTTTGCTGTCGATGACGTCGATATCGGCATTGTCATAGACTACGATCAGCTTCTTGGAGGCGCTGTCATAGCCTATATCTGTGATATTGGGGGATGACAACAGGAGCGAACCGGTGAAATTGGATGTCTCCTCTGACGCCTTATCATAGGAGTAGAGCTGGCCGGTGCTGACATAGTAGACCTTGTCGGGAGTATCAGCGATTGCCGACACTTCGTCAAAGGCTGAATAGACTTTCCAGCTGCCTGAATAGTGCTGAGCGCGTGCTGTGGAGCACACGCAGATCATCACTGCAGCCAATAACAGGAAGGTATATTTTCTCATCTATAGATTGATTTACAAATTATTCAATAAAGGGAGCAGAGCCTCGACGGCACGTCCGCGATGGCTGATGGCATTCTTTTCCCGGGCCGACATCATCGCAAAGCTGCGCTGCTCGCCCTCCGGCACAAAGACGGGGTCATAGCCGAATCCGCCCTCGCCTGAGGGGGTGCGGGCTATCGTGCCCTCCACTACTCCCTCGACCTGGCGCTCACCCTCGTCAGTGATCAGGGTGATCACCGTCCGGAAGCGTGCGCGGCGGTTCGCCTTGTCGGCCATATTGCGCAGGAGCAGCTCCATATTGGCCTGAGAGTCGTGCCCCGGGCCGGGAGCATAGCGTGCCGACCTCACTCCGGGGGCTCCCGAGAGAGCTTCCACTTCGAGCCCCGTATCGTCGGCAAAGCAGTCATAGCCATAGTGAGTCCTGACATAGCGGGCCTTGATGAGGGAATTCTCGTCGAGCGTGCTGCCCGTCTCGGGAATATCCTCATTGCATCCTATCTCCTTAAGCGACAGGATCTCAAAGTTGTCTCCCACTATGCTGCGGATTTCGTCGAGCTTATGGAGATTGTTAGTTGCAAAGACTATACGGCGCGGAGTGTGTGTCATCTATTGAATAACGTAAATATCTATCTTTTATTATCCTACCACGACGTTGACTATCTTGCGGGGTACGACGATGACCTTTCTCACCGTCTTGCCGTCGATCCACTTTGCAGCGAGCTCGTGGCCGAGGGCTACCTTCTCGATGTCGGCCGATGCCATGTCGGCGGGTACCTCTATATTATAGCGGGGCTTGCCATTGAATGACACTGCCATCGTGACGGTCGATTCCTTCAGATAGTCTTCATTGTAGGAAGGCCATGCAGCGTCGCAGACGCTTCCCTCATTGCCAAGCTGATGCCACAGCTCCTCGGCGATATGGGGAGCGAAGGGTGCGATAGTGATGACCAGCAGCTCCAGCACGCTGCGCGAGTGACACTTCTGCGCTGTCAGCTCATTGACGCATACCATGAATGCCGAGATGGATGTATTGTAGGAGAATCCTTCGATGTCGCCGCTCACCTTCTTTATCAGTTTGTGGATAGACTTGAGTGATTCAGCCGTGGGCTCGTCGTCGTTGACGAGGAATGTGTCACCCTTGTAGAAGAGTCCCCAGAGCTTCTTTAGGAAGCGGCTGACACCGTCTATGCCGTTGGTATCCCAGGGCTTGCTCTGCTCTACCGGGCCGAGGAACATCTCGTAGAGACGCAGAGTGTCGGCTCCGTAGCGCTCGACGATATCGTCAGGATTGACCACATTAAACATCGATTTCGACATCTTCTCTACAGCCCATCCGCAGATGTACTTGCCATCTTCGAGGATAAATTCGGCGGTAGAAAATTCAGGGCGCCATGCCTTGAACTTCTCGAGGTCGAGCTGGTCGTTGCTGACTATGTTGACATCTACATGGATCGGAGTGACATCATACTGATCCTTCAGGCCGTGAGATACGAATGTGTTGGTGTCCTTGATGCGATATACGAAGTTGCTTCGTCCCTGGATCATGCCCTGATTGATGAGCTTCTTGAATGGCTCGGGTGAGCATATCTCGCCCAGGTCATAGAGAAATTTATTCCAGAAGCGGCTGTAGATGAGGTGGCCTGTAGCATGCTCCGTACCACCTACGTAGAGGTCGACATTCTGCCAGTAGTCGTTGGCCTCCCGACCTACGAGAGCATCATTGTTGCGCGGATCCATATAGCGCAGGTAGTAGGCGCTTGATCCGGCGAAACCGGGCATCGTGTTGAGCTCGAGAGGATACCCCTCTTCGGTCTTCCAGTCTTTGGCGCGACCGAGCGGGGGCTCGCCGCTCTCTGTCGGCAGATACTTGTCTACCTCCGGCAGCAGCAGAGGGAGCTTGTCGAGGGGGAGCATCTGAGGGATGCCATCCTTATAATATACGGGGAACGGCTCGCCCCAATAGCGCTGACGGCTGAAGATAGCGTCGCGCAGGCGATAGTTGACTTTAACCTTGCCTATTCCCTTCTCTTCGATGTATTTTTTTGTAGCGGCGATGGCGTCTTTCACCTCCATACCGTTGAGGCTGAAGTCATCCGAAGCCGAATTTATCATCTTGCCCTCCTTGGCGTCAAAGCTCTCCTCGCTGACATCAGCTCCCTCGATAAGGGGGATGATGGGGAGAGAGAAGTGGCGTGCAAAGGCATAGTCGCGTGAGTCGTGAGCCGGCACAGCCATGATGGCGCCCGTGCCGTAGCCTGCGAGCACATAGTCGCTGACCCATACGGGTATCTCCTTGCCTGTAAGCGGATTGATAGCGTAGGCTCCGGTCCAGACGCCGCTAACTTTCTTGTCGATCATGCGCTCACGCTCTGTCTTATGCTTGATGGAGGCTATATATTCGTCTACAGCCTGACGCTGATCGTCGGTCACGATCATGTCAACATACTTACTCTCGGGAGCGAGCACCATGAAGGTGACGCCGAAGATAGTGTCGGCGCGGGTGGTGAAGATGTCGAGCACCACTTCGCTGTCCTTTACCTTGAATTTCATTTCCGCACCTTCAGAGCGACCGATCCAGTTGCGCTGGGTCTCCTTGATAGAGTCGCTCCAGTCGACCTTCTCCAGGTCGTCAAGCAGGCGCTGAGCGTAGGCGCTGACACGCAGACACCACTGATACATCAGCTTCTGCTCCACGGGGTAGCCGCCGCGAAGCGACACACCCTCGCTTACTTCGTCGTTGGCAAGCACGGTGCCGAGCTTCGGACACCAGTTGACCATCGTGTTGCCCAGATAGGCCAGGCGATAGTTCATCAGCGTGTCGCTCTGCTCCTTGGGGTTCATAGCCTTCCACTCCTCGGCGGTGAATTCCATCGGGCGTGTAGCGGCGGCCTTGATCCCCTCGGTACCATGCTTTTCAAAATGGCTTACGAGGTCGGTGACCGGCATAGCCTTTCCCTTCTCGGTGTCATAGTAGCTCTCAAACATCCTGATGAAGGCCCACTGTGTCCACTTATAGTATTCGGGGTCGCAGGTGCGTATCTCGCGGCTCCAGTCGAAGCAGAAACCTATCTTCTCGAGCTGCTGGCGATAGCGTGCTATGTTGGTGTTGGTAGTGATTTCGGGGTGCTGACCGGTCTGGATGGCATACTGCTCGGCGGGGAGGCCATAGGCATCATAGCCCATCGGGTGTAGCACATTGAATCCCTTGAGACGCTTGTAGCGGGCATAGATGTCGCTGGCGATGTAGCCCAGCGGGTGGCCTACGTGAAGGCCGGCACCCGACGGATAGGGAAACATATCGAGCACATAGTATTTAGGGCGCGATGTGTCGATAGAGGTCTTATATATATTATTGTCTTTCCAATACTGTTGCCACTTGGATTCGATGGAGCGATGATTGTAGTCCATGTATATAGGTATGTATATATGTATTATTAAATGATTGTTTACTTATTTGCAGAGTTGGAGCATGCGGTTGATGGGGCGCACAGCCAGCTCGACTATCTCCGGGTCGACGATGACCTCGGGCTTGCCGTCGCGCAGACAGTCGCGCAGCTTCTCCATGGTGTTGAGCTTCATGAAGCTGCAATCATTGCATCCGCATGTGGAGTCGGTCGGAGGGAGGGGGATGAATGTCTTGTCCGGGCAGTCGCGCTCCATCTGGTGGAGGATGCCGCTCTCGGTAGCCACGATAAACTCCTTGCTGTCGGACGTACGGGCATATTCAAGCAGTGCCGCCGTAGATCCTACCTTGTCGGCCAGGATGATGAGCGCTTTCTTACATTCGGGATGCGCCAGAACCTTGGCCTCGGGGTGAGCTTTCTTCAGCTCGATGAGCTTCTCCACCGAGAATTGCTCGTGGACATGGCACGCACCGTCCCAAAGCAACATTTTTCTACCGGTCAGGCTGTTGATATAGCCGCCGAGATTGCGGTCCGGACCAAAGATGATCTTCTCGTCGGCAGGGAAGGTGTCGATTATCTTTTTTGCATTTGATGAAGTCACTACCACATCGGTAAGCGCCTTGACGGCGGCCGAGGTATTGACATAGCTTACCACCGTATGATCGGGATGCTCATTGATAAATTTCTCAAAGGCTTCGGCGTCGCAGGAGTCAGCCAGCGAGCAGCCGGCATTGGCGTCAGGGATCAGGACTGTCTTGTCAGGGCAGAGTATCTTGGCTGTCTCTCCCATGAAATAGACGCCGCACATGACTATCACGGGTTCCTCCAGCTTTGTCGCTATCTGGGCGAGCGCAAGTGAGTCGCCGATGTAGTCGGCCACATCCTGGATGTCACCCTGCTGATAGTAGTGAGCCAGGATGACCGCCCCCTTTTCTTTCTTCAGTTGTTCGATCTCTGATTTCAGCCGGGCGAGCTTATCCTTGTCTTTTTCAACATCCATTATTGTTTATATTCTTTTTTTAGTTTTAAAAATTTCTTCTTTAAATAAGAATAATAAGTAGTGTAAATTGTAGTGATAACTTATTGTCATTTTACTTGCTTTTTAAGTTATCTATATATGGCTGAGGGTTATCAATAGTTTATCTACAATGACTGTATCTGATAATCAGTATTTTATATAAGTTATTTACACTCTGTTTATAAGATGCGAAGTTAATAAATTTCTTTCACAATCAGTGTTGATAAAGCCAATTTTTCATGTACAAAGTCTATTGAAATATTTGTGCTGACTTATTTGGACTCCTTGACCGGACCCGTGTATATGAAATAAAGCCTTTGAATCCA
The DNA here is from genome assembly GCA_014800605.1 of Bacteroidales bacterium. Classification (GTDB taxonomy): domain Bacteria; phylum Bacteroidota; class Bacteroidia; order Bacteroidales; family Muribaculaceae; genus JAAVFS01. The sequence goes on from JAAVFS010000131.1 coordinate 15,081, forward strand.
AATTTATTTTTGCAAAAGATATTTTATAATTATCAACACTTATCAACATAGATTTCAACACTCTCGCGCAAGTGTTGAAAACCATGGGGGAACAAAAGTGTCAAACAGTCATCCTTACGCTCTGTGGCCGGCTATACCTTTGCCCTAAACTTTAGTAATGATGATAATACACAATCTACGTATGAAAAGTGATGAGGGAGCCTACGTGCCTGTAGGGGCTCCCGCGGTAGTGTCAGAGAGATGTTGGCGAGGCGTGGCCTATCTGCCGGGAGGAGATGGGATGGTCACTGAGTTTGTAGCCGATGGAAGGATGCTCGGGGTGGCCATCTATTCCATGCGCGAGCGCCCGACTGATCCGGTCGAAGTAGGTGAGCTCCCCTTTGTAGCTGAGGCTGCCGTGGAGGTCGAGGATGGCTACCTTATAATAGGTGAGGGGCAGAAGGCGATGGTGACTCCCGACGATGGGGGCATCCTCCGCATCTCTGATCCTGATTCCGAACTTCCCGAGGTGGTGGTGGAGACCCGTTCGCTCACCACCATTTCACAGTCACTCCCTGCCGTAAAGCTCAAGGATGACTACAATACCCATTCCACTACCCTCTCAGCTGCCGATACCTCCGCCGTCAGCTCGATGCTGGCCACCGCCTATCGAGAGATATCGGCCGATGCCGCTGCTTCGGGGCTCTTCATTCAGGGAGTGATGTCAAGGGTGGTGATGCGCGACGCCGCCGGCAACCTGATCTTTCGCTCTACCCCCGTCTGGCATACCTGCCTCTCCGGCTCCTGTCGGCCTCAACCTATCTATATGAATATAGACACCGATAGCCGGCAGACGGCCAACTCCTCCATGCCGCTCGAAGCCTATAGGCTCTATCTGCGCCTCCCTCCGTGCCCGGCGGGCAATGAGCGAAACAGCCGGGTGGCTCGTCTGGAGGTAGAGCTGACTCCACAGATACACCTGCCGCAGATGGATATGAAAGCCACTTCGCGCATCGTCTCCGCAGTCGGTGGTCCGCTGCAGGTTGAGGCACGCCTTCAGGGGTGCTCGCTCCCGGATGAGAGCTTCAGGTCGAAGATGAAAAGCGCCGTTGAGTCGGCCGACTATCTCTTCCGGGTGGCATGCAGCGTCCCCTACCCCTTTAAAGGCCGCGAGAAAGAGGAGTTTGTACCCGTATTCCCGCTCCGCATGACTGTCGATGAGGAGTGCGCTGCCCTTGGCCGCTATGGAAACAAAGCGAAAGTGGTAGAAAGTTCCACCATCCCTTTAAGCCGCTTCTCCCCTCCACACGCCGTAGCTCCGCGGGTGCTTCATAACAGTACCGGTACTCCTCTGCTCGCCTCCCCCTCGGTCACTCTCTATCCGGGTCACTCGCTCGACTATTTCACGCATGAGCGGGGAGTGATAGACAAGGTTGAGACTGTAGTAGCTGTCGAGCTCGAAGGGGGTAAGCGGCGCGTAGTCCGCCATACCCTCTCAGCCTCCACCAAGATGCCCAGGTCAATCTCCCCGCTCTTCACCTACCCCGATCCGTCGGCTACCCGGGCCACATTCATGGCGATGGGGTCGGACGGTCTATGCAGTAAGCTGACAGTGCCTCTGACACCTGCTGCCGGATTTGCCTACTGGATATCTGACACCCTCCGCCCCGTAGCTCTCTCCGCGGCTCCCGACGGGGACGAATTCTTCATCCCACGGACTGTCAATACTGAGGTCTTCTATCCCGGCTGCCTCGTATCCACGCTTCCGGGCTATCCGTTTGCCGCTCTCTCGGCTATGCAGATGGCCGGGGATATTTGCGCTATATACCCGGCTCCCCGCCCCGCCTCGTCGTCATGGGAGTCAGGTTCGCCGAGATTCATCGTGGCCGGTACAGGCGGTATATGGTCCGTGGGGGTCAACTCCGCAGGGCACCTCACGCGTCCTGTCCTCCTCGACGGGCGTCCCGTCCTCGATCGCCGCGCAATCGCTCCGGCTTCGGTAGCCTCGGGTGGCGCGCGACTCTATGTATTGGCCGGAGGGGACCTGCTGGCCGTGAGCTCCAACAAGGTGACTGTGGTAAAGCGCAATGTCAGCGCTGACATACTTGTCTGGAGCCACCTCCACGGCGAGCTCTGCCTGATCCGACCCGGCGAGGATTCGGCCGAGGTCTATTCGCCTGCCTCGGAGTCCTGGTCTACACGCACACTCCCTTCGGTCATTGATACTCTCCCACATCAGTCTGCTGCTCGCCTGACCTCCTCGACCGCAGGCTATCTCGATCTCAACGCTGAGCTCGACGCTCCCGTCCGCTGTACCCTCTCCGACGCTCTCCCCCTCGCTCCCGGACGTCACCCCTTCCGCCCCTCTGCTCCTGTCACGGAGGTGATGGCTGACCTGACCTCCTCTCAGACAAGTGCCGACCTCGACATTCAAGGCTCCCACGGCTCCCTCTCCACCACCCCGCTCTCGCGTCTGACCTTCAGCGGCCCTGTCAATGCCCCGATAGTCCACCGCCTCCTGATCCCCCACCGCTATAAGCTCAGCTATCGGCTCGACGGCCTCTTCGCAAGCGATACACGCATCTACTCCATAAAAGCCAGATAATAAGTAACTGTTGAAAATTAATTTATACTATATAAGAGATGGAAATTGAGAATATATCAAAAGATGAAGAGGGAGTGAAGCGAGCTTCATGACCGATAACTATTTTGATATAGACCAATTTACAGCCATAGATAGTATGAAAGATTAAAGTTGACAGCTACTTTGCACATAATATCGTTTAATTATCAACAGTTACTTATGACACTCTCCGAAGAAAACATAAGAAGAAACGCTCGTCGCGACCCCTATCGCGATCCGCTGACAGGTGCCGGATGTGTAGGCCCCCGCTTCCCCCACCCCGACCCCGCCTCTCCCGGCAAATACCTCTTTCTGCCGCAGTCGATGGCTTCCGACCCGGAGTTTGGCGAAGCGTCCGTCTCTCCCGAGAAGCTTCATCGCCTGCGTTTGAGCCACGATTTCGAGTATTGGGCGGCCACCTGCTGCCATATCCGCGACAAGTCGTCAGGCCGGCTGATAAAGTTTTTGCTCAATAAGCCGCAGGTCGAGCTGCTCTCCACCCTCGAGCGTGAGCGCCGCGCCTCTCGCCCTATCCGCATCATTATGCTCAAGGCGCGACAGTGGGGTGGCTCTACACTTGTGCAGATGTATATGGCCTGGATTCAGTGTGCCGTCCGCACCAACTGGAATTCGCTCATCTGCGCCCATGTCAAGGATGTGGCCTACGGCATCCGTGGCATCTACACTACCATGCTCGACAATTACCCCGCTGAGTCGTGGCTCGGAGCGGCCGGATCTCTCCCCGCCTTCAAGGTCTACGAGCGCTCATCAGGCATCCGCGAGATACATGGCCGCGGAGCAAGAGTCACCATCGGGTCGAGCGAAAACTCCGAGGCTGTACGCGGTGCCGACTATGCCATGGCCCATCTCTCCGAGGTAGCCTTCTGGGCCGATTCCGACCGCCGCTCTCCCGAAAACTTCATCCGTGCGGTCTGCGGAGCTATCAACCGCTCGCCGCTGACTCTGATAGTCATGGAGAGCACCGCCAATGGTGTCGGCAATTTCTTTCACTCCGAGTGGGAGCGTGCCGAGCGCTCCGAAAGCGACAAGACACCCGTCTTCGTCCCCTGGTATAAAATAGATATCTACCGCACCGACCTCGCCGGCCGCGACCCCGACGAGCTGTGGGGAAGCTTCGACGACTATGAGCGCGCCCTATGGACCGACCTCGGCCTGACCCTCGAGCAGATACTCTGGTATCACGAAAAGCGCCGCGAATACCCCTCCCACGGCCAGATGCGCGCAGAGTATCCCACTTTCGCCGCCGAAGCCTTTGCCAACACCGGCCACCCTGTGTTCAATCCCGACGATGTAGAGCGCCTCCGCCCCAATTGCTCCCAACCCGTCTGTCAGGGCGACTTCGCAGGCATCGTGGAGTCAGGTCCGGCATCCCTCTCCTCGCTCCGCTTCCGCCAGGCATCGGAGGGGCCGCTCAGGGTATGGAGTCACCCCGTCACCTGCCCCGAGGGCCGATACATAGTGACTGTCGACATCGGAGGGCGCTCCTTCTCATCCGACTTTTCCGTCATCTCAGTCTTCGACCGCCGGTCACATCCCGGCTCGCTCGAAGTCGTGGCTCAGTGGCGCGGACATATTGACCACGACAAGCTCGCATGGAAGGCAGCCGCGATAGCCCGCTGGTATGGCGAGGCCCTCCTCGTCTTCGAGAGCAACACCCTCGAGACCGACCATACCGATGGCGACCCCTCGCAGTATATACTCAATCTGCTCGCCCAGTCCTACCCCAACCTCTACTACCGCTCTCCGGGGATGCCGGGATTCCACACCAACCGGGCTACAAAGACCACCATTATCACCCACCTCAACTCGGCCCTGCGCGACGACCGCCTTATCGAGCGTGACACCCGCGCTCTCGAGGAGATGCTCACCTATCGCTACTACCCCAACGGGTCGCAGGGAGCCTCACCCGGGTGTCATGACGATATCCTGATCACTCGCGCCATCGCCCTCTATATTGATTCTGTCACCGAGTCCTACCTCCTCTCCCCCGACGATCGCGATTTCTTCCGCCATCAGTCAGCACAATTTGCCGCAACACCCTCTTATCTCAGAAAACTATGATAAAACATTAAAACACAACTAAATATCCACCTTATATGCTGATTTTTGGCTTTTGATACACATCCAAGACAAGCACGAAAAATTGTCTTAATTGTTAAAATACTGTTAAATTATAAAATATTTCTCTCTAATACTTGCACAGAATGAAAACATCCGCTAACTTTGCACACGCAAACGACAGAGAAGTCGGGAGCACCTCCATAACAATGGTGCGGTAGTTCAGCTGGTTAGAATATCGGCCTGTCACGCCGGGGGTCGCGGGTTCGAGTCCCGTCCGCACCGCAGGAGAGAGAGGAGAATGGGTAACATTGAAATCTTCGGATTTCGTTACTCATTCTTTTTTTGTATCCTATCCCCAAAAATGGGCGCATAGTAATTATGTCAGAACAAGAAAAGCGAGAATTAGTAGAGAAAATATGTATGGGATTAAAGAAATCCTATGAAGCACTTCTACGTCGGAAATCCGCTCTTGGACAGGACATGGTCTTTGGCGACGATAATGGAAATCCTGTTGTAGTGCCGGCTCGGGAAGCCCTTGCCGAATACGAACGCAAGAAAAATGATATCAGCTGCAAATAATTGTGCATAGAAGAAATACTAATTTTCGATTGTATGTAGGAGATGGCGCTCCGCAGTGTGCATCTACTAACAGTAAGCGCATTCATGGAGCGCGCAGAGCGATAGATGTTGCACATACGTCAGATGTACTCCACTCTCCCTAAATCTGGGTCAGCGGATATTTCGGGTTGGCGGGGAGGTAATGTCAAGAGTATAATGTTATCATTGCACAATGAAAACCGCCCAACTGCTCAGGGCAATACTGCCCGATGTCCTGATAGACAACTTTGACATCGATCGATTTGAGAAAAGCGAGATCCGCTTCGATATATGGCTTGACGAGAAGAAAGAACAACTTCGCGAAGACAAGTACAACAAAGACATAATCTCCTAAATATCAACCAAATACAAAAAATCCCTAAAATTTCTCAAAAAAAACTTGCAAAAAAACTTGCACAATC
>JAAVFS010000132.1 GCA_014800605.1 Bacteroidales bacterium
CAATGCGTGTCCCCACCCTCGACGTATCTGTAGTTGACCTCACCGTTAACCTCGCTAAGCCCTGCACATACGAAGAAATCTGCGCTGCTATGAAGGAAGCTTCTGAAGGCGAACTCAAGGGTATCCTCGGCTACACCGAAGACGCAGTTGTATCAAGCGACTTCCTCGGCTGCCCCCTCACCTCTATCTTCGACGCTAAGGCCGGTATCCAGCTCACTCCCACTTTCGTTAAGGTTATCTCTTGGTACGACAACGAAATCGGCTACTCTAACAAAGTGCTCGACCTCATCGCTCACATGAAGAAAGTTAACGGCTAATCCGTAACACATTCATACACAACGCAAGGGCGTGGCCATCCGGCCGCGCCCTTGTCACGTTTATCCCCCCTCTGGTTAAGGATTCCGGGTGAGGTCAGATCCTCCGGTCCCTGATACGACTCCCCACCGAAGTGCCGGGTGAGGTCAGTCGGTAGCGGTGGCGAGGGTCAGGATGCTAAGGCGGAGGGCGGCGACGCTGTCGGTCAGCGTCTTGGCGCAGGCATGTAGGGTCGCGCCAGAGGTTATTACGTCGTCGACGAGCAGGATGTGCTTCCCCGCCAGCTCCTCAGGATGCATGACCTCAAAGAGGGAGCTGACATTATGGTGGCGGTCGAAGGTGCCCTGCCGGGTCTGGGTTTTGTGGCCGTGGAGTGCGACGAGATTGTCCCCCACCGCGATGCCGGTCGCACCGCTGAGTGCTTCGGCTATCACCTCGCTCTGATTGTATCCGCGCTTTAGCTTCTTCCACTTGTGCATTGGCACAGGGAGGATCAGGTCGATCCCTTCAAAGAATTTGTCGGCGAGCAGTTGCGATGCATAAAGGTAGGAAAGCGAGCGGAGCAGGTCGGGCCGGTCATTATACTTACCACGGCGTATCAGCCCCGAGTATGCTCCCCGGCGCACATATTTCATCATCGCCCCCGCGCGCTCTATCCTGACGTCGGCTGCCAAGCGCTGATGGATCGAGTTGAACTCCGTGCGGTGCAGCTGGGTTAATGGAATATTACTAAGGCAGTTGAGGCATAAGGCGTCCTCGCCGTCGACAAGTGTCCGTCCGCATATCGCGCAGGTGCGGGGCCAAATCACTCCGGCCAGATCACGCAGCCACATCTCAGCTGTGCTCCTCAGGCCCATAGCTCCGGCTGCTTGATGAACGACACAATCAGCCCCGGCTCAAACCCTCGCGAAGCAGCGTGGCGGAGCAGCTTCTGCTTGTCCTCAAAGGTCAGGGGTGACCCCAGCGTGCGGCTTTTGGCGCGGAGAGTCTCGATGAGCGAATTGTGATATTCGTCCTCGTCTACTGCCTCTATGGCTGCTGCAATAAGCTCAGAATCAATCTTTTTCATCCTCAGCGCCATCCGTATCTTGACGAATCCCCACCGATTGTAGACCACCTTGTCGCGGACAAACGCCTCGGCATATCGGCCGTCGTCGATAAATCGCTTAGCTATCAGTCGGTTGACGATCTTGTCGGCCATGGCGCTCGATATGCCCCATTTGGCCAGCTTCGAGTATGCCTCGTAGCTACACTGCTCGGAGCGGGCGCACAGCTCCTCGAGCTTGATGAGCGCATTGGCGGGTGATAGTTGTCGTTGGGTGCTTTTCATGCGGTCAGCGTCTGGCAGTCATAAAGCGTTGGCGTCCATACATATCACGGGTGATCTCGACGTCGCGATACCCCATCTGTTCGATTTCCTGCTTGAGCTGATCGGCATAGAGTGGATTGATCTCGAAGTAGAGGCGTCCCCCGGCGGATAGGGCCGTGAGGCCGTAATGGCCAATGGCTGTGTAGAATCTCAGCGGGTCGTCATCGGGGACGAAGAGTGCCGTGTGTGGCTCGTGCTCAACCACGTTGGGCTCCATGCCGGAGCGCTCATGCTCAGCTATATATGGCGGATTTGATACTATTATGTCATAGGCGGGTTGCTCCTCGTCGGTGAGGGAGAGTATGTCCTGCCTGAGGAATGACGCCGAGGCACGGAGTGCTGACGCATTTTCGCGGGCCACGGCGAGTGCCTCGTCAGAGATGTCAATCCCGGTCACCCGGCTGAAAGGCAGCGCGCGAGCCAAGGCGATGGCGATACATCCGCTCCCGGTCCCGCAGTCGAGTATCCGCAGATCCTTCGTCCCCTTGGCGTCGTCGACTATCATGTCGACAAGTTCGGAGGTCTCGGGGCGCGGGATGAGTGTGGCCGTCGTGACCTTGAAGCGGAGCCCGTGGAAGGTTGCCACCCCGAGCACATATTGTATAGGCTCGCCGGCATATACCCGTTCGGCGATGTTGCGCAGTCGGTCGGCAGTAGCGCGGGTCATCTCATAGTCGCTCCGGAGCGCAATGTCGATGGCCGACCATCCCATCACCTCCTCAATCATCATCCGGATCATAGCCGCAGCTTCCCGCGAGCCGTATTTTTCGGCAAGCAGCTGTGTAATAGAGGATTTTATCGCAGTTATTGTCAGTGTTGAATCGTCACCCATAAATCGTCTAATCATTAAAATAATACCGGTGCATACCATTCTGCCGATGTCTGATAATAGGCTGCCGCACGGTCGGCAAAGGCTGAGTCGATCTGTTCTACCGGTTCGGTGTTAAGCGGATTGTCTGTCGTTGGCCGGATGCTGGATTGTTCCACACGGCGTCCCGGCGACAGCACGGTAAGAGTGTCACTGACCAGGTAGCCGAGATTCTCGTAAGTGGCGAGGAATGCGCGGGGCTCGTAGTCTTCAGCCATGATATTCTTGCCGTAGAAAGCTGATTCATAGCCTAAGCCGAGGAGGGCAAAGAGCGTCGGCATGAGGTCGATCTGCGAGCAGAGTTTGTCGACCGACTGGGGCTCGACGAGCCCGGGTGCATAGATCATAGCCGGGATATGATATTTCTCAATCGGCAGCTCTGTCTTGCCGGCGCTCGATGCGCAATGGTCAGCCACGATGACGAAGACTGTATTGTCAAACCACGGCTGCTTCTTTGCCATTTCGATAAAGCGGCCGAGCGAATAATCGGCATACATGACTCCTCCGCGGCGGCTCTTGGAGTCGGTTGGGATAGGGATGCGTCCTTCCGGATAGGTAAATGGCCGGTGATTGCTGATGGTCATCATGTGGATGAATACAGGCTCCGACCCTTTTTCAGTGGCGTTGTCGAGTGTCTTTATGAGTTTGTCATAGCTGCTTTCATCGGCCATGCCCCAGATATTCTTGAACACAATCTCATCGGGTTCGAAGTCATTGATGTCAATCACCTCATAGCCGTTAGAGCCGAAGAATGCACCCATATTGTCAAAGTAGGAGTTGCCGCCATAGAGGAAGATGGATCGGTAGCCCATCTCGTCGAGCAGCGCTCCGGTAGTGCGAAGTCCCTTATAGCCGTTGCGCTTGATGATGCTTTCTCCAGGGCTCGGGGGAAGCGATAGGCTTAGCGCTTCGAGTCCGCGGACTGTGCGATTGCCCGTAGCAATCAGACAGTCAAATGTCAGAGATCGTTTTGCCAGAGAGTCGAGCGACGGTGTGATATGGTCGGGATTGCCGTAGCGCTCCATGAAGTCGGCACTCATGCTCTCCATCGTGATCAGCACGATATTGGGCTGTCCGATGCTGTCGACCAATGCTGTCGAGTCAGCCGTAATGGTGCGCATATTGCGGTCGCCACTGCCATAGATAGCATTGATTGTAGCCTCTGCATCGTCGACGACATGATAAAATTGCCGGTACTCCAGATGATTCTTCGTAAAGGCGTCGGCGAATTTATAGACGCCGTTGGCCTGCAGCTCGTTATAATAGATGTTGTCGCTCCGCTGGCAGAGTGATAAGGCAGGGATTGACAGCCATGCAATGGCGGCAGCTGCAGCATAGCCTAAGGTAGCCCTCACCTTCCATTTCTCCGTCAGCAGCGACGGGAGTCGGCTGGCATCCTTGCGGAACAGCACCCCGGTCAGGGCGGCTGACACGGCCACCACCGTCAGCATCAGCGGCACCATGGCGTATGACTCCATGATGTTGCCTACCACCTCATTAGTGTATATCAGGTAGTCGACAGCGATGAAGTTGTAGCGCACATTGAATTCATCCCAGAAAAAGTATTCTCCGGCTGCATTGAATATGGTGATAAGCACATAGAGACCGCTGATGATCCAGAACCACGACCTCGCCCAGCCGATACGTATCTGCGGGATGAAGTAGCGCAGCGCAAAGCTTGCGAGCCAGAAGCCGAAGATGCCTCGGGCGATCATCGGCACGACCGACCCATATTCGTCGAATATCGTGTTGAAGCAGCTGACATAGATGAAGGCCGCTGCTAACAGCGTCAGAATCACGGCGCCCGGGATGCGGCGATATTTGCGGTTGCCTATCGTCATCAGGTAGGCCCATATGAACACGAGCGACAGGATGCCGACCATCAGGTCATTTACAAGGCCGAGTCCGAGGACTGCGGTGCAGCCTCCAAAACCAATCCCTAAGCTCTCCGGGGTGACGATCATTAATACGATGCGAAGTAGAAAGCCTACGACGAGGATCAGTGCCAACAGCTTCGAGCTAACGGTGAGGAAAAAATTCATTATGTGATGTTGAATTGATTTTGGCCTGTAAAGTTACGAATTATCACTGACCTATGAAAGTCTTTGACTCCCCTGAACGGGCTCCGTGGGCTGCCGGGGAGAGGAGTCGGATATGCTCGGGGGTGGTGCCGCAGCATCCTCCAGCGATATTGATGCGCCCCGCAGCTATCAGCGGCTCGATGATGCTGACAAACTCTTTGGGTGTCAAGTGATAGTGTCCCTCAGCGTCGGGCAGTCCGCAGCTGGGGCAGAAAGCCGGGACCACGGAGTCGGGTATGAGCGATGTCATCTCGGCAAGGCCCCTCGGGTCGCTGCCGCAATTAAGCCCTAAGATCGGCACTTGATATTCCTCCCCAATAGCCATCAACTCAGCTATTTGTCGCCGCTGTTCCTCCGGAGTCGCCCCGACGGGGGTGACGGAGAGCATGACCGGCAGCTCTGAGAAGTTGCTGCACCCTTCGAGCGTCACCCGTGTGCCGACAGGCTCGTAGGCTGTCTCGATGCAGAGCAGGTCGACTCCCTCAAGCTCAAACGCTTCTCGCTGCATCGCGAAGTAGTCGGCCCGCGTCGTCTTCGCCGGGCCGATGCATCCGGATATGAAGATGCGGCGCCCCGACTGCTTGGCCCCTTTTCGGGCCGCTTGACATGCTGCCTGGATTGTGGTGCGGATGAACTCCTCAGGTGAGGGGTGGGACAAGGCTAAAGTGCTGACATTGAATGTCGCCGTGCGCAGGATGTCGGCTCCTGCCGCGGCATATTGGCTGTGGAGGCCGATGATGATCTCGGGGTGGCTCACTGCCAAAAGGCAATCCGGGTCGGTAAGCCCGCGGCTCCGTAGCATCGTGCCGCACGCTCCGTCCATTATCAAGCTCCTCTCTCTGAGAGCCTCGAGAAAGTCACCTCTGAGTGTCATCGGCGGCTCTTGAAGAAGCTTTTCATCAGCTCGGCACACTCCTCACCAAGCACCCCGGAGGTGACTGTCGCCTTCGGGTGAAAAGGGTGGTGAGTGAATGTCGTGTATCCGCGCTTGGAGTCGCCCGCGCCATAGACTATTCGGCTGACCTGAGCCCAGCCGGTAGCGCCGGCACACATCAGGCACGGCTCGACCGTCACATAAAGCGTGCAGTCCTGGAGGTACTTGCCGCCAAGGGTCTGGGCTGCTGAGGTGATAGCCATCATCTCGGCATGTGCTGTGACGTCGCCAAGGGCTTCGGTCATGTTGTGGCCCCGGCCTATGATACGTCCGCCGGCCACCACTACGGCGCCGATCGGTATCTCACCTTTGTCGCGGGCGCGTAGAGCCTCGTCGAGCGCTGCGCGCATGAATCTTTCGTCGTCGGTCATAGCAGGTCGATTGTCATCCCCTCGTTGGCAGCGAGGGTGTTGGAAAATATAGCTTGAGCCTCGGCGAGATGGAGTTTCTCGTCGGGATAGCTCTTGGAGTAGTGGCCTAAGAGGAGCTGACGTGCGCCGGCTTCGAGAGCCGTGCGGGCAGCCTCGGAGGCAGTGGCGTGGCCACGCTCATGGGCTTTGTGGGCGTCGGCATCTATGTAGGTTGCCTCGTGATAGAGCAGGTCGACACCCCGGACAGCTTCAGCTATCTTCGGATTGTAGACCGTATCGGAGCAGTAGGCGTAGCTGACGCTTGGGTCGGCGGGCGATGTCAGCATCGCGTTGGGGATGATGGTGCCGTCAGGCTTGACGAAGTCGGCTCCCGCCTTGATGTCGGCCATACGGCTGACCGGCACCTGATGAAATGCCACCATGTCCCCCTTGATGTGGCGCGGCTTCTCGGTCTCCCGCAGCAGAAATCCCACGGCCGGAACGCGGTGATAGAGCGGGAAGGTGTCGACCGTCAGAGCCGGTGTCTCGAGTATGCGTCCGCCGGCCGGGGCGATCTCGTGCCACACGAGTTCGTAGCTCGGCTCATGGCAGAGGAAGTCGACGAGCGGCTTGAGCAGATCGATCCCCTCGCGGAAGGTGTGGATCGTGACGGTCCCGGTCTTGCCGTGGAGCGACATGGTCGAGAGCAGTCCCGGGAGGCCGAGCAGGTGGTCGCCATGCAGGTGGCTGATAAATATGTGGTTAAGCCGCGAGAATTTGAGCTTCATCTTGCGCATCGAGAGCTGAGCCCCCTCGCCGCAGTCGATCATCATCAGGTTGTCGCGAAAGTCGATGACCTGACATGAGGGGAGATGGCGGAGCGACGGTGTCGCCGAGCCGCAGCCGAGTATGTTGATTCTGAATCTTGCCATAAGCGAATCCTTTGTGGCTGAGCGACTTTTCTCGTAGTGCCCAGCGCGGTTGGATACAAAGATAATAAATATTCGGACAAATATGCCGGGTTGTTGTAACAAACGTGTGCCCTCGTGCGTCATATATTAAGAAACAATAACTTTAGAAGGTATGATAAGTATGAAAAACTTTATTGCCACACTGGCATTGCTCATGTCGACGGCCGCTTTTTCAGCCTATGCTGCTGAAACGAAGGTACAGAAGGAAATTAAGGTCGGATCGTTTACCGGCATAGTAGCCTCTACCGCTCTTGATATCGAGTTTACTCAGGGGCCGGCCAAGGTCATCGCCGAGGGAAAGCCGTCCGACATCGATCAGCTGAAGATCGATGTCAAATCCAATAACCTGAACCTCTCGAACAAGCAGCCCGGAGCTACTGTCAAAATCAAGATATCCAATCCGAAGCTACAGGAGATCAGTCTTTCGGGTGCGGTCGATATGGCCTTCATGTCTGATTTGTCGGTCAATGACCTGGATGTCAGTATGGTCGGTGCAACTTCTATCAAGTTTAAGAATGTAAAATGCACCAGGCTGACATTTGACACAGGTGGCGCATCTGATGTCAGGATGAAGGATGTATCATGTCTGTCGCTGTCGCTTGACATGTCCGGAGCTACCGACTTTAAGGCTGATAATATCAAGACACCTGATTTCAGTGCAGGTGGAAGCGGAGCATCAGATGTCAAGATTGAGACCTTGGAGTGTCAGGACTATGATAGCCGTATGAGCGGTGCCGGCGATATAGCTATTCAAAAGCTTACGGCGGTCTATGTCAATAGCCAGAGCTCAGGCTCCTCAGAATTCAATCCACGCAAACTCAACGCACACGAGGTGACGATAGGACTATCGGGCGCCAGTGAGGCAAATATCCGAGAGCTGGATGCTAAGAAGCTGAAAGTCGGAGCGTCAGGCGCCAGCGAAGCCGATATCGAAGGCCGTGCCGGCGAGGTAAAGGCTTCCGCATCCGGCACATCAGAGATTGACATCAGGGGTCTCAAGCACGACTCCATCAAAAAGACCACATCCGGCATGTCCTCTATCAGAGAGTAGTCACTCTACAGCAATATTACCCGGAGCCGGGCACCCCCCCGCTCTTTTATCATCTGAGGGACAGTATAAGGGAGGGGCATTGAATTGGTGTTCTTTCCTTTGCGTGGAATATTCCAGTTTGTATTATAGCTCTGATAGTATTCAAATCATTTAGTCCGGATAAAATTCGGTCTAATTTATGTTGTAATATCTATAGGGTGATTTTTAATAAGTAACTGCGGATGTTCAAAAAGGAGATCATTGATAATCTCGTTTGGCTACTTTACTATTTTATCACAGTTAAAGAGCCACAGATTAATCAGGAATGTTTTAAGCTCCTCAATTTTCAATTTAAAAAGCTCATCCTCATCGATAATCCTCTCATTGGAGGCTAATTTTAACTGACTGGAATCTTGTATTATAGAAATTTCGTAGAAAAAAGGTTTATAATTGTCATCAATTACTTTGCTTAATGACCTGATTTTATCCGCCATGTCACTAAATGCCCATCTCAGAATTGGAGCCTTGTCATGGGTCGTTGAAAGATAAAATCCATCTTCATCATATATCGCAACGTCGCAAAGACTATCTCTATCTGTAATATGGATTGTGACCATATTTGATATCCCAAACTTGTAGCACAATGCATTGCGACTATCCCCAAGCTTCAATTTGTAGAAATTGGTATCTGTATCTTTTTGATGAGAATAGCTACTGTGTGTAAAATACACATAAGATATCAACATTAATATTAGGTATCTCATGTCAGAATTTAGGAATAGAATTATATGTTCGAATAAATGTTCGAGCTGGAGCGTGGTCGGTACCGTCTCTAAACAATGGGCTTCCCATATTCCTTAGAATAAGATTTTCTACTTGAATTGGTAATCTTCATAAAATGCCCATTCTGCGAGAAATGCGGATTTTTTTATAGATAGGGGCTCTCTGTTTGCGAGCATATCGGATATTTCGTTAAAGGCGGTAATATAGCAATCTTCAGGATCAATCTTTTGAGCCTTTACCGATAACCCCAAAAGAATAATTAGTATGACCTCTAAATATTTCATACCATCAAAAATAATATATATAACTCATACATTATGAATTCAGTATATGTTTTTAAACATATATTTCTGTTATCTTTTCTTCTTTATATTAAAATGAGGAGCTCCCTGCCGTGGTAGGCAGGGAGCTCCTTTAGTATTAGTCGCTGACCGGGTATCAGTCTTTGATCTTAGCTTTGAGGAACTCGCGGTTGAGGCGGGCGATGTTGCTAAGAGGAATGCTCTTGGGGCACTCTGCTGCGCATGCGCCGGTGTTGGTGCAGTTGCCGAATCCGAGCTCGTCCATCTTCTTGACCATTGCTTTGGCACGGCGGGCACGCTCTACCTGACCCTGGGGCAGGAGTGCAAACTGGCTTACCTTAGCTGATACGAAGAGCATGGCTGAACCATTCTTACAAGCTGCTACGCATGCGCCGCAGCCGATGCAGGTAGCTGAGTCCATAGCCACGTCAGCCACTTCCTTGGCGATGGGAGTGGCGTTGGCGTCGGGAGCACCACCGCAGTTGAATGATACATAGCCGCCGGCCTGCTGGATCTTATCGAATGCGTTGCGGTCTACCATCAGGTCGCGCACTACGGGGAATGCGGCTGAGCGCCAGGGCTCGATGGTGATTGTGTCGCCGTCGTTGAACTTACGCATGTGGAGCTGACAGGTGGTGATGCCCTGTACGGGTCCGTGGGGATGTCCGTTGATATACAGTGAGCACATACCGCAGATACCCTCGCGGCAGTCGCTGTCGAATACTACGGGCTCTTCACCCTTTTCGACGAGCTGCTGATTGAGCATATCAAGCATTTCGAGGAAGCTGCTTCCGGTCGAAACATTGTTGACAGTATAGTTGGCGAAGCTGCCTTTTTCTTTAGGCCCGCGCTGACGCCAAACTTTCAGGTTAACGCTTATTGTAGTTTCCATTTTAATTCAAAGAGTTATTTGGACGTTAGAGTGGGTTGTATTATGACTTGTAGTTACGGGTCTGTACCTGAATAGCCTCGTATTTGAGCGGCTCCTTGATGAGGATAGGCTTCTCGGTGTCGCCGGTATATTTCCAGCAGCTTACGTACATATAGTCCTTATCGTTACGTGCGGCTTCGCCGTCGGCTGTCTGATACTCTTCGCGGAAGTGAGCGCCGCAGGATTCGTTGCGGTTGAGGGCGTCGATAGCCATCATCTTCGCGATTACGAGGAAGTCTTCGAGGCGGAGTGCCTTCTCGAGCTCGGTGTTGAGGTCGTCAGCCTTACCGACGATGCGAAGGTCGCTGTAGAATTCCTTGCGCACTTCTTCGATCTCCTCGGTAGCCTTGACGAGGCTCTGGAGGGTGCGGCCCATGCCTACGAGGTCCCACATCACGTGACCCAGACGCTTGTGAATCTCGTCGGGTGACTTTGTGCCCTTGATGTTCATCAGCTTGGCGATACGCTCCTTGACAGCCTTTTCAGCTTCGTCGAATTCTTTGGTATCGGTCTTGAAGTGAGGCACTTTGATCTGGTCGCTCAGATAATTCTGCATGGTGTAGGGGAGCACGAAGTAGCCGTCGGCCAGACCCTGCATGAGAGCTGATGCGCCCAGACGGTTAGCACCGTGATCGGAGAAGTTACATTCGCCGATAGCGAAGAGGCCCTTCAGTGAGGTCTGGAGCTCGTAGTCGACCCAGATGCCGCCCATGGTGTAGTGGCTGGCGGGGAAGATCATCATCGGAGTCTCATAGGGATTGTCGTCAGAGATCATCTGATACATATCGAAAAGGTTGCCGTAGC
>JAAVFS010000133.1 GCA_014800605.1 Bacteroidales bacterium
ACATGGCAGCTGCGACGGCAACAGCTCCGGCTCCCTCGGCCACGAGTTTCTGCTTCTCGATCAGGGTCAGAATAGCTGCGGCAATCTCATCGTCGCTCACGGTGACAATCTCATCGACATAGTCTTTGCAGGCCTTGAAGGTAAGTGTGCCGGGCTCTTTGACCGCAATGCCATCGGCGATGGTAGCCACGGAGTCGAGGCGGATGCGTTCGCCGTCGGCGATGGACTGAAGCATACTGGGAGCTCCGGCGGCCTGAACACCATAGACCTTGATGTCGGGGCGCAGGGTCTTCACTGTATAGGCGACACCGGCTATGAGACCGCCGCCACCGATCGGGACGATGATTGCCTCAACGTCGGGCATCTCTTCGAGGATCTCAAGGCCGATTGTCCCCTGCCCTGCTATGACGAGCGGATCGTCAAAGGGATGGACGAAAGTGTAACCCTCCTTGTCGCGGAGCTCGAGAGCTTTATTGTAAGCGTCGTCATAGACTCCGTCGACGAGGCACACTTCTGCTCCGAGAGCTTTTGTAGCCTCGACCTTCGACAGCGGCGCGCCGGAAGGAAGGCATATCAGAGCCTTGATGCCATTGCGGGCAGCGCCGAGCGCTACACCCTGAGCATGATTGCCGGCTGAGCAGGCTATCACGCCTTTGGCCTTTTCCTCGGGGGTAAGTTGTGAGATCTTGAAATAGGCTCCACGTAGTTTGAATGAGCCAGTATATTGCAGATTCTCAGGCTTGAGATAGACTTCCGCATCGGGGGCCAACTTTGTCGGGCCGATGAGGCGCGGATGGCGTGCTACGTCGGCGAGCACCTGCTGAGCACGATATACGTCACTGATCTTTAATTCTTCCATATCTTATATTGCTTCAAAGCCGATAGTTTTCGTTATCCTGAGCCTTGGTGGCCATAGGACTACTACAAAATAACCTCAAAAATCCGACTTCTGCAAGCGATTGGCTACAATTTTCAGAGCGGCGTACCGGATTATTTCGCCGGGATAAGGATTAAGGGATAAGGCTCGGAGAATGTCATCGGCGATGAATACTTCAGTCGCTGATATGTCGCGGCCAACTCGCTGTCAGAAGCGGACGAGGCAGCTGCCACATAGTAGAGAGGTTCGGCCGTAACGAGCAGAGTAGCATCCTCGTAGCCTGACTCTCTGAGTCGCTTGCACATAGAGCGAGCGTTGAAGAGCTGCTTAAACTGAGCCACCACGACATATCTCCCTGCGGGATGCTCACCGTCGGCGCTGTCGACGAGCTTAACGGTCGCTTTCATTGCCGGAATCTCGTGTCCGTCAATCTGTATCGTCGATGGTCGGCTCTGGCGGCGGATCTCATCGTAGACCGTGCCGTCGATACCGTTCCATGAATCGCGATGCGCCTTAGCCTTTTCGTAGGCAGCGCGGTAGTTGGCCTCTGTAGTGCGGCATCCGGCGAGCGCCGACAGGAGCAACAAGGGTAAAAATATCTTCCTCATAACTTTAATTTTCCAAGTTCGATGACCTCAAGATCCTTCATATCAGAGTCGTCGATAGTGAGCCTGACGAGAGTGCGTTCACGCTGCCAGCCATGGTGGCCGGCTGCTCCCGGATTGATATGCAGGCAATCAAGAGCGTTATCATACATCACCTTGAGGATGTGGGAGTGGCCGTCGACAAAGAGCGATGCACCCCAGTCATGGATCATGCGCGGGATGCCGGGAGCATACCGACCGGGATAGCCGCCGATATGAGTCATCAGCACTCGCACCCCCTCGACCTCAAACTGCTCCACCTCGTGGCAGCGGCGACGCACCACCTGACCGTCGATATTTCCGCTGACGGCCCTGACGATAGGCGCTACCTGCTCAAGGCGTGCTATCACAGAGATGTCGCCGACATCGCCAGCGTGCCAGATCTCGTCGCAATCCTTGAAATGAAGCGCGAATCTGTCGTCCCAGCAGGAGTGAGTGTCGGAAAGTATGCCAATTCGTTTCATGATAACTAATATAAAGAACGGACACCGGGACGCTTTTGTTCCGGTGCCCGTGTGCAATTTAGAGGTAGGCGATTATTTCTTGATACCTAATTTTTTTGCTATGTCCTTGGGGAGTGCGTCGCGATGCACAAGGATATTCATGGTCTTGGCCAGGACGTAAGGCTCTGACGCATAGAGGTGTCCGCCATAGATCTGCTTGTCAGTCCATGAGTTGCGCACCTTGTAGTAGCGCTTGCCATTCTGGTCGGTGGCATAGCCTACGATTTCCATGCCATGGTCGTCGGTAGTCTCCTGACGGTCAAACATCTCCTGTCGAGACTCCTGAGTGACAACGATCTCGTCGACGGGGCCGTTGATGTCAAAACGCTCGTTGTTCTTCTCAGCGTCGGTGAGCTTGACCCAGCGGGCAAGCTCTGTACCATCCATGTCCTGGGCATTCTTCTCAGCCGGAATCACGGCCACACCCTTCTTCCACTTGAATCCGGGCTCGCTGACATCGGCAGCCCAAACGAGGGGGTAGCCATTCTCGACAGCATTGTCGATTACAGCCTTCAGCTCATCGAGAGGGAGGTTGTAATACTGACCATTCAGCCAGTTGTCGGGCACCTCCACGACAAACTGCCCGTAGAAGGGATGATGGGTGAATGAAGTCAGAGCTACATAGTCGTCAGCATTGATACCCAGTTCCTTAGCATAAGTCTGAGGAGTGTACGTCTTGCCATCGACTGTGAATGTCTCGGGGACGGCACCAAGGTAAGCGTCGAGGATGCCGGAAAGGCCCTTGGCCCACGCGGTAGAGAGGCGCTTGTTGGGCTTGGCTACGACAGCCTTGAGATAGCCCTGCATAGCTCCCTCCATTTCAGAGTGCATGTGATTGTCCTCGCCATAACTCAGGCCGGGATAAGCACTCTCGGGGACAGCGCCGTAGCGAGCCCACACGTAGGGGACGTCGAGGATGCTGCCACCCTGCGAGAAATTGGCAGTGCCGTACATTCTCACATATCTGTCAGCCTTGTCCTCATAGCACTTGCGGACGGTAAACATCTCGGCGAGGTCGACCGGCTTGCCACCCTTGCGGATAATCTCATCCTCAAAGAATGTTGTTCCGGCGAAGCACCAGCATGTTCCGCTCTTGTTCTGATCGCGTACGGGAGTTGACTCTACGACACGCACGTCGGTAAAGACGAATCCGGTAGAATCCTTCTGTTCGGTCGGTTTGTCCTGAGCGGCTGCCGAGAGAGCAGCGACGCCCAGGAGAGCTGTCAGAAGTCGGTTGTTCATAGCCGATTACTGTTTGCCTGAAACGGCAGCGTTACGGTCGATCTTGAGGACGAGACCCTGAAGCACCTTGCCCGGGCCTAGCTCTACGAATTCGGTTGCACCGTCAGCGATCATGTTCTGAACGGTCTGTGTCCAGCGTACGGGAGCTGTCAGCTGGGCTACAAGGTTGGCCTTGATCTCAGCGGGATCGGTGTGAGGCAGGGCATCGACATTCTGATAGACGGGACAAGTGGGAGTGTGTACTTCGGTAGCCTCGATAGCCTTAGCGAGCTCGGCACGTGCGGGCTCCATGCAGGGAGAGTGGAAAGCGCCACCGACCTTGAGCTTGAGGGCACGCTTTGCGCCGGCAGCGAGGAGCTTCTCGCAAGCGGCGTCGATAGCCTCGATTTCGCCTGAGATCACGAGCTGGCCGGGGCAGTTGTAGTTAGCGCAGACCACTACGCCGGGAACTGACGCACAGATTTCCTCCACCTTTTCGTCGGGAAGGGCGAGCACGGCAGCCATCGTAGAGGGCTTGAGTTCGCAAGCCTTCTGCATTGCCATAGCGCGGGCGGCCACGAGCTTGAGGCCATCCTCAAAAGAGAGGGTGCCGGCAGCAGTGAGGGCTGAGAATTCGCCGAGAGAGTGACCGGCTACCATGTCGGGCTTAAACTCTTCGCCGAGAGTCTTGGCGAGAATTACAGAGTGGAGGAAAATGGCGGGCTGGGTCACCTTGGTCTGACGGAGATCTTCGTCGGTACCTTCAAACATCAGATCGGTGATACGGAAACCGAGGATTTCGTTAGCTTTCTCAAACATCTCGCGGGCCTCGGCATTATTGTCGTAGAGGTCCTTGCCCATGCCCACAAACTGGGCACCCTGGCCGGGAAATACAAATGCTTTCATATTCTAATATTTGGTTTATTATTGATTTCTATTTCCGCAAAGTTAGCAATTTTTTTGCTTTCTGATAGTGATAATCCACCATTTTCTTCTTATCTTTGACTCGCTCAAAGGGGCTAACCCTATGAAAGGGACACCTCCGAACATTAATACAACTTCAGAAATACAGATTATGAATACACTTCTTATCACATGTCTTATCGCCGGATATCAATGGCTTATCATATTATTAGTTGTCCTGCTGCTCTTCGGCGGCAAAAAGATTCCCGAGCTGATGCGTGGCATGGGCAAAGGTGTCCGCGCCTTCAAGGAGGGGATGAATGAGGTCGATGAGACTCTCAACGAGGCAACCAAACCTGCTCCCAAGGCAGCCGAAAAGAAAGAAGAAGTAACCATCAAAGAGGAAAAAGCAGAGAAATAATCGGCTCAGTCGATCTGTCGCTTCTCATCCACACATTAACATCTGAACGCAGTGGCAGAAACCACCGATACCACTGAAATGGACTTCTGGGGGCATCTCGGCGCTCTCCGCACGGTCTTATTCAAGATAGCATTAGTCGTGATCATCGCGGCTGTTGCTCTCTTTATATATATGCCGTGGATTTTCGACCACATAGTGCTCGCGCCATGCGACGGCTCGTTTGTCACATACCACTTTTTTGACGCATTCAGGGGTGACGGCACCCTGCTCCCCAACCTGTCGGGCGAAGGATTTCATCTTACGCTGATCAACTACGAACTGACTGCTCAGCTCAACACTCATGTCTCGCTGGCGTTCTGGGGGGCCGTGGTGCTCTGCTTTCCATTCATTATATATATGCTCTGGACCTTCGTGGCTCCGGGGCTATATCCGCATGAACGGAAGAGCGCAGTCCCGGCTTTCGTGTTCGGCAATATCATGTTCTTCCTCGGCATTCTGTGCTGCTACTATCTCGTGTTTCCGATGTGCCTGAAGTTTCTTGCCGACTATCAGATAACCGACTCAATCAAGAATACTATCTCGCTCAGCTCATATATCAGTAACTTCCTGATGATGAACTTCCTGATGGGTGTAGCTTTCGAGGTGCCGCTACTCTGCTGGCTGCTCGGCAAGATGGGACTGATCACACGGACATTCTTCTCCAAATTCCGTCGTCACGCGATTGTCGTCTTGGTGATCCTCGCGGCCATCATCACTCCGACCGGCGATCCGTTCACCCTTCTGCTGGTGTTCATCCCCCTCTATTGCCTCTGGGAGCTGAGCGCGTGGCTCGTACCGAAGACCCGACCCGAAGCCGAGTAAGCTATGATATTCAATTCGCTCAGCTTTCTGATATTCTTCCCGATAGTAGTTCTGCTCTATTGGATCCTCCCACATAAGTGGCGCAATCCGATGTTGCTCGTAGCAAGCTATTATTTTTATATGAACTGGGAGCCTGTCTACGCACTTCTCATATTCCTGTCGACACTGACCACATGGGGAGCGGGTCGCCTGATTGAGCGTGTGGGGGCACGCAGGCGACTAATCACAGGATTATGTATCGGTCTGAATCTTGCCATCCTTTTTACATTCAAGTATCTACGTTTCATCGGCGACCAGTTACAGCTCGCGCTTGACTCACTCGGAATAGGGATGCAGGTGCCCACATTTGACCTCCTGCTTCCGGTGGGCATATCGTTCTATACATTTCAGGCATTAGGATATATCATCGATGTCTACAAGCGAGATATCACCGCCGAGCGTTCGCTGATGACTTACGCGCTTTTTGTGGCATTCTTCCCGCAGCTCGTCGCAGGCCCTATTGAGCGAGCCAAGTCACTCCTACCCCAATTTCATATCCGCCACAAGCTTTCTAACGAGCTTTTACTCTCAGGACTGCGGCTGATGCTGTGGGGCTACTTCATGAAAGTCTGTGTAGCCGACAATCTGTCGCCCTACGTTGATGCCGTGTATAGCAACATTGAGATTCATAATGGAAAATCAATATGGCTCGCCACCATATTTTTTACATTTCAGATATTTTGCGACTTCTCCGGCTATTCACTCATCGCAATCGGCACGGCGCGAGCTATCGGGTTCAGCCTGATGCAGAACTTCCGGCAGCCGTATTTATCTACTTCGGTAAAAGAATTCTGGCGCCGATGGCATATTTCTCTTTCGACTTGGTTTTCCGACTATGTCTACAAGCCACTTGGCGGTAGTCGCTGCTCACGATTCAAACACGCTCGCAACCTGATGACTACTTTCCTTGTCAGTGGCATCTGGCACGGTGCCAACTGGACATTCCTCGTGTGGGGTGGCTATCATGGCGCACTCCAGGTAGCATACGCTCAAAAGCGACATATCCCGTTTCTCAACCGCATTAACTCCCGAATACTCGACATTTTCGATATAATACTGACTTTCATACTCGTAGCAATCGGATGGGTACTTTTCCGTGCCAACACTATCTCGGATGCCTGGATAGCTCTGAAAAAGATGGCTCGTCCCTCCGGAATGCTTTTCGAGGGGGATGGCAAACCGGCTCTAGCGATGGGTATCATGCTCATTTTTGTGCTGATCGCTCATGAAATCATGCTCGAATACCGTAGCCGTAAAACAGGAGTCAACGTCCAGCTCGTCAGCCGTCCGCTATCATTTGCGAGCATGCTGTCGGTCGTAGCTTTATTTATAGTTATATTGTTGTGCGGTCAGTTTGACGGCGGACAATTCATTTATTTCCAATTTTGAGATGAATAGTTCTGCCGTTACATCCCGTCGACATCTGCTCTGGCTAACCGGCATAGTGATATGCCTTGTCTCCGTTGATATATTACTAGGGGTTGCTATGCGTACCTATCGGTCACGGTCAGGCCTTAAAGGGGACTATGTTATGATTGAACACGTAATCAACGGCTGTCCCGACTCCATACTTGTAATGGGAAGCTCAGTAGCTCTCAACAGTATTGACACGCAGACCTTGAGTGACTCACTCGCAACAACTGCCTACAATGCAGGAGTGAATGGTCAGCGCCTGCCGTTTGTTTTGACCCTGCTTAAAGGGATGGAAGCTCATAAGCAGATGCCTGCAAGAATCATGCTCGGCCTACATGGCTCTGACTTCTATTCCGACGGCAACGGCTCGCGCTACAACATCCTCGCACCTTATTATAATCAAGGCAACTCTTACCTCGACTCCTTGCTCCGGAGCCGAAGAGCTATTGAGCCTTTGTTGCTGAAATCCAATCTCTATCGCTACAATACATCCTGGCTACGCATCCTGCTTTACGAACTCCTACAAATGAAGCCAGACAATCCGACAGGGTTTGTAGCAAAACCAGTTCCGCCAATATTCCCCACAAGAGAAGATATGTCGCAGAGCTTCGACTCTATCCATATCAACCGCGAACGACTCGATCAGATAAGGGATATAATGGATATTTGCGCAAGCCATGGTACAGCTTTGACAATTATATTCACCCCACTCTATTCTTTTTCATATCAGACTGCTATCGACAGCGTATCTGCTATTGCCAATAGATATCCCTCTACCGACATCTGGAATGACACTCAGCTCAGGCCATTCGTCAGCGACAGTACATTATTCTACGATCCGGTTCATCTCAATGTCAACGGGGCAAAAATATACACAGACACGATAATTTCACGATTAAAAATGTCTTCCGACAAATGACATATATATTATCTCACCTGCGCCCACGACACGTCATCAAAGCTCTGCTCGGCGTGCTTCTGACCGCTTCAGCCGTTAGTTGTAGAAACGATAACACAGAGCTGACATTCGTAGGCGACTCAATTGTCGCCCGCTGGGATCTTGACGAATTTTTTCCCCACTATCCTCATGTCAACCTCGGACAAAGCGGATCGGGCATCAGCTACCTACAACGCACTATTTCCGGCAAAGACTTTGACTATCTCGTAATCCTCAGTGGGACTAACGATAACTACTCATTTACGGAGGGAAACATCGATGCGTATGTCAAACGCTATGTCGAGATCATCGAATCTGCTCATGCCGGACATATCTATCTATACTCCGTGCTGCCACGCGACTTTGCATCGGATGATGCATCGGTCAACACAAGAATCACAGCATTTAACCGATTGGTCAGCAACACTGTTGCCGGGAATCAGACAATCACATACATTAACGCATTCGATTATTTCTACACCGACGGGCATATCGATAAGGCTCTCTATTCCGACAGGCTTCACCTGAGCCGCGACGGGTATGAAGTGCTGTCTTCACTGCTCAAAGGTATCTTAGATAAATAGACTTCCATGAATATAATTCGGAATTCGCTGTTAGCAGCTATTCTCACACTTTCTGCAACTTCCACGCACGCTCAATTTACAGTTGGTCTTAAAAACACTCGCTTCGCAGAAGTGGGTTACACACTGAAAAGTCACTACACCTTTCAGTTATCTCACAGTCTATTCTCAGAGAAGCCGGCTTTTCAGGAAGTCAAAGTAACATTTAACTATACCAATGCCTGGCAGGATCTCAGCTATAGCGCAGCTGCCTATGGCTCATCAACATGGAATGGTGACTACAAGACTGCCGGTGCACGAATCGGCGGACGCTATACATTTGCCAAGCGATTTCATATTTTAGGGATACTTAATCCCCACTATGACACGGGATATGACTATAACACTTGCTTCGCTGCCGGAGCATCGGTCAATTTCATATCAGCAATAGCTCTACGATTACAATACACCACAATACCCGACTACCGTATGAGCGAAAAACGCTTGCATGCAGGCTTCGACGCAAAAGTGGGGCCGCTGTCGGTATCTCCTATCCTGTCTGTACCGCTTGAAGGAAGCTCGCAACTGAGCAAATTCAGAGTCCTTGCCTCCTGCTCCTACACGTTTTGATTATCGATCAAGCAGGCTTTTGGGTTTCGTGGCCTGGAACTCTTTGAGATAGTTGGGTGTAGAGTATGCCAGATCAAGAAACTCGCCACGAAGGTAAGCACGATCGGCAAGAGCGCCCATGTCAACAGCAAGCGGATGCACGTCCTCGACCCAGCGGGCATTGGCCGACTTGATGACCTCACGCGCTTTATCGCTTCCGTTGCCTCCGAAATAGATCACCTTGTCATTGAGATACTTGTCATAGGAATCAGGCTCGAGAATGAGCGGCGTTGGAGCGGTCAATGTGTTGAGAGCCAAGTCATATACGGCGGTGTAGACCTCCATGCGACGGGCATCGATCATGGGGGCGAACAGCGCGTCGGGCTCCACATCGGCATTGAACATGATGTGCACGGCCATCAGCATCAGAGTGTCGATGCCGATCAGCGGGATATTGAGGGCATAGGCCAGTCCCTTAGCTTCGGAGAGCCCGATACGCAGGCCTGTGTAGCTGCCCGGGCCGAAGCTGACGGCGATGGCGTCGAGCTTCATCTCGCGAGAGGCCGCCACATCGAGACAGTCCTTGATAAATCCGCTCAGGAGAGTCGCATGATTCATCCCGGCAAAGTCCTCGAGATGATGGATTACCATACCGTCGGCGGTGAGAGCTACGGAACAAACTGTAGTCGAAGTATCTATATTAAGGATAGTGGCCATAAGCAAGTTTTCAAAATTATTTGTACAAAGTTACGTTTTTTCTCTCTTTTTGAGGTAACTTTGTGGTGAAATCATTTTATACAACTAAAATATACCTCATCCCGATATGCTTCTATCCATGACCGGTTTCGGTAAAGCCATTGTGCAAGAGGGCCAAAAAAAATTTACCGTCGAAATAAAATCACTCAACAGCAAGCAGCTTGACATGGCATCGCGCGTGCCGGCGGCTTATCGTGAGCATGAACTCGACTTGCGCAATATCGTCAACTCGCGTCTCGAACGAGGCAAGGTAGACATGACCATCTATATGGAGAATCTGGGTGTCGACACTTCGGCTACAGTCAATGTCGACCGCCTCCAATCATACAAACAGCAGCTCTCGGCAGCAGCCGCCACACTTGGCGTGGCAGAGCCGACCGACTGGCTCCCGATGCTTATGCGTCTGCCCGATACGATCCGCACAGAGGCTCCCGCCGCTGCCACCGAAGATGAGGTCAAAGCCCTCCACACGGCAGTCACCGAGGCTATCGACGCGCTGCTCGAATTCCGTCGCAAAGAGGGTCTGAAGCTGGAGGCATTCTTCGCTGAACGCATCAATCGCATTGCAACGCTGCTCGACGAAGTGCCCCGCTACGAGACAGACCGTGTAGCCAAAATCCGCACCCGCATCGAGGATGCCCTCTCACGCATCCCCCAGGTCGAATATGACAAGGGACGCCTTGAGCAGGAGATGATCTTCTACATCGAAAAGCTCGACATCAATGAGGAGAAGCAGCGCCTGGCGCAGCATCTGAGCTACTTCCTCGAGACGATGGGCGGCAAGCCGGGGCAGGGCAAGAAGCTCGGATTCATCTCTCAGGAGATGGGTCGCGAGATCAACACTCTCGGATCGAAGAGCAATCAGGCCGACATGCAGATACTCGTCGTGAAGATGAAAGACGAGCTCGAGCAGATCAAGGAGCAGGTACTCAACGTAATGTAATCAAAAAGCAGGCAACTATGTCAACAGGCAAACTGATCATCATATCGGCCCCATCAGGTTGCGGAAAGTCAACGATCATCAACCGCATCATGGCCAAGGGAGAGTGCAAGCTGGCATTCTCAGTCTCAGCGACCAACCGCTCACCCCGCCCGGGCGAGAAGCATGGCGTCAACTACTACTTCCTGACCGATGACGAATTTCGCAACCATATCGAGAACAATGACTTTGTAGAATACGAGGAGGTATATCCCGGAAGATACTACGGCACCCTCCGCTCGGAGATCGAGTCGAAGTGCAACTCGGGCAGCAACGTGATCCTCGACATCGATGTCAAGGGTGGCGTCAATGTCAAGAAGCAGTTTGGCGAGAAGGCACTCAGCCTCTTCATCCAGCCGCCGAGCATCGAGGCGCTGCGCGAGCGACTCGTCAACCGTGGCACCGACTCTCCGGAGGTGATCGACCAGCGTGTGGGGCGTGCCGAGTTTGAGCTGTCGTTTGCACCGAGTTATGACTTTGTAGTGGTCAACGACGATCTTGACACGGCTGTGAGGGAAACGGAGCGCATCATCTCAGAATATATCAATGCGTGAGATAGGTATTCTCGGGGGGTCGTTCAACCCGGTCCATAGCGGTCATCTGATGGTAGCGAGCTATATCAAGCAGATAGCCGGACTGGACGAGGTGTGGCTCAGCCTCTCACCTGAGAATCCGCTCAAAGACTGCCACATCAACGCATCGGATGCCGACCGGATGGCAATGCTCCGCATAGCAGTCGAGCAGGGTCACGGCGTCTCAGCCACCGACATAGAGCTCTCTCTACCCCGCCCCTCCTATACGATAGACTATCTGCGTCATCTCTCGAAGCGCTTCGCCGACTGTAGATTCCGGCTGATAATCGGGAGCGACAACTGGCTCATATTCGACAAGTGGAAAGAGCATGAGTCGATCCTTGCGGACTACGGTGTCATCGTCTATCCCCGTCCCGGCTATCCGGCCGACAACATCGCCGACCCGCGGGCGCGACTCATAGAGGCCCCCAGCATTGATATCTCCAGCACGATGATCCGCCAGGCGATCCACGACGGCATTGACATGAACTATTTCCTGCCGGAAGGGGTATATAGTTATATCGAATCTAAAAAATTATACTCATGAACGACAACAACAGCGTACTCAACACTAACTCCATAGCCTTCATAGGACTTGCCAACGAATATTGCCAAGCCATGCGCACGGCATCACAGACCGAGCCGGATGAATTTATCGACAAGATGCTCCATCTGCTGCCACGGCTCTATATTTCCGCCACAGACCTGAGCGTCAACTATGTCGAAGATGAAGAGCCCTTGATCGACAGTGCTCTTGAGGAGGAAGGCTACGAGTCAGTGCGCCGCGATGTGGCCGCCCTGATGGGTGAAGACGACATATATCTCGAAGTGTTTGAGGAAGATATGAAATATAGCGAGACACCCGTCTCAGCGAGTATCGCCGAAGGGCTCGCGGACCTCTACCAGGTGTTTTTCAACTTCATCTATACTGTGCAGGACACCACTGACGAGGTGACCGCCATGGCCATCCTGGCTATCCGCGACGACTTCCGCGCCTATTGGAGCGCAACCCTCTGCAATGTGCTCCGCGCCCTCAACCACCTCAAAAACCGCATCTGACCCCCTTATGGCCAAACATCGGCCATAACTGATTTTATAATACAATTCTGTGGGATAATTTGGATGGCAAGGGATAATGATGTAACTTAGGAGCGAGTTTTTAAGCCAATCATTATCACTGACTTTGCCGGATATGTCTGCATCTGATCCCATACGCTGTCTACACCCGTGCCTGAAAGTGCTCGCTGCAATCGTTGCCGGCGTGGCGGCCGGATGCTGTGCGATGGCGCAGGGGGCGGCCGGGGGGCCGGAGGGGGTGTGGGATGTGCCGCGGTCGGGGGGCGAGGTGATCACGGAGCCGTC
>JAAVFS010000134.1 GCA_014800605.1 Bacteroidales bacterium
GCGCCCTGTTCAAGACCTGCATTGATATAGAATGCAAGGACAGGAAGCACGGCTCCGTTCATAGTCATTGATACCGACATCTTGTTCAATGGAATACCATCGAAGAGTACCTTCATATCGTCAAGTGTACAGATAGATACACCTGCTTTACCTACGTCGCCTACTACGCGCTCATGGTCAGCGTCATAGCCGCGGTGTGTAGCAAGGTCAAATGCTACAGACAGACCCTTCTGGCCTGAAGCAAGGTTGCGACGATAGAATGCGTTTGATTCGGCTGCGGTAGAGAAGCCTGCATACTGGCGAATGGTCCAGGGACGCATAGCGTACATACCGCTGTACGGGCCACGAAGGAACGGAGGGAGACCGGCAACGTAGTTGAGGTGTTCCATACCTTCAAGGTCATCTTTAGTATAGATGGGCTTAACGGGGATAAGTTCGGGGGTAAGCCAATCTTCGCCTTTTGCTACAGCACCCTTGGGGGCAGTGAAAGCATCGGCTGTAATATTGATAGCTTTAAAATCGGGTTTCATGCTGTAGATTATTTAAGAAGTGAAGCGTTGAATGCCTTAAGAGTGTCAAGGACGTTGCTTCTTACGTTAATAAAGTTAGTAATTCCTTGTGCCTTAAGTTCTTCAGTGCATGCGGGAGCACCTGCAACAACAAATTGACACTGACCATCAATAAGTTTGAATGCTTCGGGAGCATACTGTGCATATTCATCATCGCTTGAGCAAAGTACGATTACATCTGCACCGGCTTCATTAGCTGCCTTTACACCATCAGCTACGGTCTCAAAGCCGATATTGTCGATAATCTCATAACCTGCACAGCCAAAGAAGTTGGCCGAGAATTGTGCGCGGGCAAGACGCATGGCAAGGTTGCCGATGGTAAGCATGAATACTTTAGGACGATTCGCTGCGTGCTCAGTCGCCAGGCGGAGAGTTTCGAAATCGCTTGCCTGACGTTTGAATGACAGAGCCTTTTCGCTGTCAAATCCCTGATCGCCACCGCAATGGCATCCACATGTTCCGTTGGTCTTCTCGATCTTGTCAGCAGCCATTTCATTGAAGTTAGGATACTGGTTGGTACCGAGCAGGATCTCTTTGCGACGTGCCATGTCGGCGTGGCGTTTCTCACCTGATGCGTTGACAGCCTTCTGGATGTTGCCTTCATTTACTTCCATGAAGAAACCACCCTTCTCTACTACCTCCAGGAAGAGCTTCCAAGCTTCTTCAGCAAGGGATACTGTAAGGGTTTCAACGTAGTAAGAACCACCGGCGGGGTCAACTACTTTGTCAAGATGGCTTTCTTCCTTGAGTAGGAACTGCTGATTGCGGGCAATTCTCTCAGAGAATGCATCAGGCACTTTATAAGGGGTATCGAAAGGTACGGTGGTGATAGAGTCTACACCTGCAAGAGCAGCTGACATAGACTCAGTCTGGCTGCGGAGCAGATTCACGTGTGCATCATAGATGGTCTGATTGAACAGAGAGGTTGATGCGTGTACGTGCATCTTGCATGCGCAGTCACATTCGGGCTGATACTGTTTAACAATCTGAGCCCAAAGCATACGGCCTGCACGGAATTTGGCCAATTCCATGAAGTAGTTGCTTGAGATACCCATATTGAATTTGATGCGTTTTGCAATGTCGTCAGCCTTAAGACCGGCATCGGTCAAGGCGGTCATCCACTGAGCGCCCCAGGCAAGAGCATATCCGAGTTCCTGGTAGATGTACGCACCGGCAGCGTTAAACATATCAGAGTTGACAGAGAGTACTTTTAAGCCGGGTACGTCAGTAACAGCTGCAAGGATTTCCTTGGCCTGATCAACGATGTTCCCGGGGACGGGAGCGCCGTGGCGGAGTGACTTTTTCAGGGGGTTAAAGTCAATTGAACCGTTGAATACCTCGGTAAGATTATTCTCTTTGAGATATTCCACAAGAGCAACTGCAAGAGCCTGTACTTTACTCTGACAGCAGGTGAAGTTGATCTCAATCGATTTGATATCAATATCTTTAAGGAGTGTTGCAATAACCTCTGCAGAGGGGTCAGATACCTTGAAACCAAGAGAGTTGACACCTTTTGATACAACATCTTTGGCAATGGTGTTTGCTTCTTCAGGAGTGGAGGCGATGATATCCTGACGGGTCAGCCATTCGTTATTATCTTTGATTCCACGAATGAAGGGATATTCGCCGGGAAGGCTTTCTGTAGTCTTCAGGTCTGCAATGTCATCAGCGCGATACATTGGCTGAACATTGAATCCTTCGTTTGTTCTCCAGACAAGTTTCTTCTCAAATGGTACGCCCTTGAGGTCAGCCTCAACCTTGGCACGCCATTCCTCGGTAGTCACCGCAGGAAACTGGTCGAACAATTTTTCTTTTTTTTCTGCCATGTTTGGTTTATTAATAGTGAGATTAATAGGTCGATTACAGTGATGGGAAGTCCATGCTTTTATTCGTTTGACAAAATTAATAAAGTATTTGGTCTAAGCAAAAATATTTACTTACTTTTTTACGTCTAAGTCGCTAAGCCTTAAGACTCAGTTATAGTTTTCCCTCATGCCTTTTCCCCGCAATAACGTAATTTTGACACATGGCACGAAAATAATTTACCCCGAAGATTTTTTTAAAATCATCGGGGTAATTAATTATTAAATTTCTTTATTTAGTCAATTTGGATTACGAGGAAATTGCTGATAGCCCAGAATCTGTCAGGATCTGTGATATTCAGTACTTTTAATCCGTTTTCCAATGTTTCAATATTATAAGAGTCTTGAGGTTGATTAGTAATGACTTTGGCCTTTTTTGAAAGCAATGGGAGCTGAGATAAGGTGCGTTTATCTACCTTTGTGAAGTATTCTTCTTCAAAGTCTCCGGGCAATACCTTGGTCTTTCTCAGAAATCCGGTTTCGATTAGCTTATGCTCCTTTAATTCCTTTTTATTGCCGAGTGCGTAATATGCGGTATTTAATTCATTGGTCAGCTGATTCTCAATATTATCCTTTTCGACGTTGACTGAATCTACACGCTCATTGAGCAGATCGATGTCTCTATTCAAGGACTCAATCTGAATCTTGGCATCGGCTAAGGATGAACGGAGGGATTTAATCGTAGATTCCTGCTCGTCAATCTGAGATTTGAGTGTAGCGATTGCTTTCTTGAGATTGGCATTATCGGTGTTAGATGATGACAATTTTCTCTCGAGTTCGGCGAGTTTTGCACGACGAGTCGCAAGTTCATTCTGAATTGCTGCGATATCGCCGGTGATCTGTGCCTGACGTTCGGGCGACTCCATCGCAAATGACGGAGCTGAAACTATACCTTCGACCTCTTTGAGTCGGGTCATGTCCTCCCCTATTGAGTTCATTATAGCAAGGATGCTGTCTTGACTTGCTATGGTTTCTCTGAGCTCAGACTCGAGGAGAGTGATGTTGTCGGACATGGTTGCCTTTTCATTGTTGCTGCCGCAGGAGGTTATTGAGAGAGCTGCAAGCGCTAATACTGGAATTGCTGACGAAATTTTCATGACGGATTATCTTCTTGTTTATACTTATTTTTGTGAACGCGTGGTTCAGAGGATGTCTCCTTACCTGCAACAACTATAACAATTTCTCCCTTAGGTATGTTTTGACGGAAATGCGATATTAGTTCGCTGAGTGTGCCGTTGACCGTTGAGTTGTGGAGTTTTGAAATTTCGCGAGAAACAGATGCAGCTCTTTCCTGACCGCATACTTCAGCGAGTTGTTCAAGCGTCTTTACAAGCCTGAGCGGTGATTCATAGATAATGAATGTTCGCTCATCGGCAGCTAATTGTTGCAGGCGCGAGTTGCGTCCTTTCTTTTGGGGAAGGAATCCTTCAAATGTAAACCTGTCGCAAGGGAGTCCGCTATTGACCAGTGCAGGAACAAATGCTGTCGGACCGGGCAGCGTCTCGACCTCTATCCCTGCCCTTCGACACTCTCTTGAGAGCAGGAATCCGGGGTCTGATATTCCCGGAGTGCCGGCATCAGAGATAAGGGCTATCAGTTCGCCGTCCTCTATCCGACGGATTATATCGGATGTCGTGTCGTGCTCATTATATTTATGATGGCTTGTCAGGGTCTTGTCAATGCCAAAATGCTTTAGGAGGATGCCGCTTGTGCGAGTATCCTCAGCTAAGATGAGCGATACATCCTTCAATGTCTGGATAGCTCGTGGCGACATATCCGCGAGATTGCCAACCGGAGTCGGGACTATAAATAACTTACCTGCCATTTATTAGTTATTATAGTAATTTTTAAGGATTTCTACGAATGACTTCACATCTTCATTATTAGGATCCCAGTTGAGATCTTCATAAAGATAATCGGTGGCTTCATCAAGCGAGTACATTGCAGAAAGCATGTTGAGACATTCTACATAAGCCACTTCGCTGTTGCCGAATAGCTCTCTTCTAAACCGGAATTTGTCGTTGAGGTTGAAGACGGAAGATACCGGTCGGCGGCTGCCGGGCTGCTTTGACGGTGAAGTCGGTGAGGTGGCTGACACGGGTTGAGGCGTCTCAACAGGTTTTTCCACCTGAGCTATTGCCGGTTCGGGCTTGGGAGACGGCTCTGGCATAGGCTCTGGTTTAATGGTAGTTTCGGGGGCTTCTACAGAGTAGTTATATTGATGGTCTACAGGCTTTTCTACAGGAGCGGGAGTCGGTTCGGGAGTGTAGCTTTTTACAGGTTCCTGTTTCTCAGCAATCTCAGCGAAACGTGTCTCAGGAAGAGGCTCTTCGTGAGTTTCGCTGTGAGCGTCAGCTGCATTTGCGCCCTCTACAAGGTCCTCAATGTCATCAGTAACTTCATTCCAGGTGATATCGTCCTTTGAACATTCTGCAATTTCGGGCTGAGTGAAGAATGTGGTATTATCCTCAGTTTTAATTTCATGAATGTGGGGTGTTTCGGGTACATCTGCATCCCTTACATAATCATTTGTCTCGACAGGTGTGACAATCTCTGTAGCCTGCTGCTCTTCATTTTCATAGACTTCGGGCTCCTCTTCGATGTCATCTATTAGGCTTAAGATGACATTGAGTTTCCTCTTTAAAAGGATGATAGCATCAGTGGGAGTCGCCTCCTTATGTCGGTAGAGAAGCAGAAGGAGTGCATCCGCTTCCAATATGAGCTGTGAGAGCTGGTCAATATGTCTGTTCATTGGTTTTTATAATTT
This sequence comes from Bacteroidales bacterium, assembly GCA_014800605.1. GTDB lineage: Bacteria > Bacteroidota > Bacteroidia > Bacteroidales > Muribaculaceae > JAAVFS01. The sequence goes on from JAAVFS010000134.1 coordinate 5,199, forward strand.
AATTGATACAAACTTACGAAAAATATTTCATAAACCATTTTTCTATTTGCATTCTTAAGGAAGAAGTCGGAATAATTGCATTGTTGACCATGATTACAAATGCGTGGGAGGGCTTCCCTGTGGAGTCTAACTTATAGCCTGCGTATGCCAAAATGCCATCCATCGAGCCACTTTTGGCGACTATGCGTCCGCTCAGAGGTGTCTTACTTAGTAACCGCTTTACAGTGCCCTCTTTACCTGCCGCGGGGAAGGTCGATACAAAACTTTTATTGCGTGCATTAGATGATAAGACATTGATCAGTGCGCGGGGTGAGATCAGATTCGTACGAGCCAATCCGCAGAAGTCTTTCAGTCGAAAGGATGATTCACTGCATCCTAAGTTGAGAAGATACTCCTTTACAGTCTTGAGTCCGTCAGGAGCATTTCTCTCCACGGATAGGGCACGCCCCACGGCTTCAGCATATAAGTTGATACTCTTATGCATAAGCTCCGAGCAGAGGTCGATCAATCGTGGGGATTGGATTGTAGCAATTAATATGCGTGCAGAGTCGGTAGAAATTTCTTCTTTCCCTACTGTAATGTCGCTTAGTGACAGGTCGAAAGATATGTCAGCAAGGATTGCATCAAGATCGGAAGCATGGCACTCTTCGTTCATGAGGATCTCATTGTTCTTGTAATTGAGATGGCACCACCCTACTCCATAATCTGTCCCGATATCCTCGACCATCCAGATGTGATTGATCTCCGGGCATTGTGCATTAGTCGTGAGATTGCCGCGGACATGCGATATCGGATAATTTTTGATTGCATTGATCAAATTAGACTCCAAGGTCGGATCGCCGGACCCTTCGATATACAGATTTCCCGTAATAGTATCGTTGCAGATTATTCCGTCGGAAAAGATTCCGGTAGTGTATCTGAAGTCGTCGCTCAGGCGGTCTAAAGCAGCTGCTACAGTGACTGTTTTTAAGATACTTGCAGGTACTAACAGCTTGTCAGAGTTATAGTCAGCAACAGTATTACCAGATTTCAGGTCAGTTATCATATACCCGATCGAGGCTGATTGCAGATCATCCTCAATATTAGCGTGAGCGCTGAATATGGCGCCGGCAAATATCAGGATGGATAGACCAAAATTTTTCATCAATATATATTTTTAATGTGAAGTTACACATTTGTGGCGACTCAGAGTGTGTATTTGACTGAAAAATTTGTAACTTCGCAGATGAAATCGACTTGTATATCTTATCATGGTATTAAATACAAGAGAAAAGCTAATAGAAGTTGCTCGTCAGCTTTTTGTAAACAAGGGAGTTGAGAATACTACCATGAGTGATATTGCAACAGCTTCAGAACGAGGCCGTCGCACTCTCTATACGTATTTTAAAAGCAAGCATGAGATATACGAGGCTACTATTGAGCATGATAGCGACCGGATGGTAGAGCGTCTGCGCAATATTGTCAGCGAGGTCACTACCCCGATAGATAAGCTGGAAGGATTTCTTCGCTATCGTCTGGATGTTTTTGAAGTCAAACGCAGCCCCTCGATCGGTAAGAATATCAACTCATTGCTTCATCTTGATTTCAACCGTATAGAAAGGGTCAGAAAGCTTGCGATTAAGAAGGAAAAACAGATTCTCGACTCAATATTGAGTGAAGGTGTCGAAAAAGGCATATTTGATATAGAAATGACAAATGTCTTTATGCCTGTTGTTCAGCTTTTGCTTCAAGGCGTGGATCTGTCGATAGCACGCAATAACTTTGAAGTGATTGATCTCAAGTCTGACACTTATAAAGATGATATTGTAAAATTTATAATCAACTCATTATTAGATAATAATATTAAAACCAAGAAAAATGAAACTACTTGAAGGAAAGACCGCTCTTATCACAGGCGCCGCTCGTGGTATTGGTAAAGCTCTTGCTCTTAAGTTTGCGCAGGAAGGTGCAAATATCGCATTTACTGACCTTGTAATCGATGAAAATGGCAAGCAGACCGAGGCTGAAATCGCAGCATTAGGTGTAAAAGTAAAAGGCTATGCTTCAAATGCAGCTGATTTCAATCAGACTAAAGAAGTTGTAGCTGAAGTACACAAAGATTTCGGCAGAATCGATATCCTCGTTAACAATGCAGGTATCACTAAGGATGGTCTGATGATGCGTATGACTGAAGCTCAGTGGGACGCTGTTATCGCAGTTAACCTTAAGAGTGCTTTCAACTTCATTAATGCTGTTCTTCCCATTATGCTTCGTCAGAAGTCAGGCTCGATCATCAATATGGCTTCTGTAGTTGGTGTTCATGGCAATGCAGGTCAGGCTAACTATGCAGCTTCAAAGGCCGGTCTGATCGCCCTCGCCAAGAGTATCGCTCAGGAAGTCGGCTCACGTGGCATCCGTGCCAACGCTATCGCTCCCGGCTTCATTGAAACTGCTATGACAGCAGCTCTCCCCGATGACGTACGCGCTGAATGGACTAAGAAAATTCCTCTTCGTCGCGGTGGTCAGGTTGAGGATATCGCCAACGTTGCGACCTTCCTCGCCAGCGATATGTCAAGCTATGTTACCGGCCAGGTTATCCAGGTCGATGGAGGCATGAACATGTAATCTAAATAATAATTATATTATAAAAGGGGGTCGTCATATGGTCGGCTCCCTTTATTATATCCAATGAACGGGGTTCCAC
>JAAVFS010000135.1 GCA_014800605.1 Bacteroidales bacterium
GACGGCGTTATTGACAACTGCTACGTGACCGGCAAAATGGAAAGCGGTAACGCTTATGCTGGTGGCCTTATGGGTACAACCAGCGCTACCGCAACCATCACCAACTCTTACGCTCAGGTGGATGTTAAGGGCGCTACATTCGCCGGTGGTTTCGTAGGCCGCGGCCGTAACACCGTGACACTCAATAACTGCTACGTATCAGGCACAGTTGCCGGTGAAGGCCAGGTTAACCTCCTCGCTTCAACCGACAAGGATTCAGGTGTAAGCCTCGTAGCCAACAATGTAGTTACAGTTAACAAGGGTGCTGACACCACTTCTAACTATGGTGATATGCTCACCGGTACCGTATCTACCGACATCAAGGACGTAGCTACCTGGGCAGCTTTCAACGAAGGCAAGCTCTTCAATGGTCTTCCCGCCCTCAACTGGCAGGAAGGTGAGAAAGCGGGTATCGATGAAATCGCATCTGACGACGCTAATGCCCCCGTTGAATACTACAACCTCCAGGGCATCCGCGTAGAGAATCCCGCCAACGGCCTCTACATCCGCAAGCAGGGTTCAAAAGCAACCAAAGTACTCGTTCGCTAATCCCCCGATTCCCGAATAAACCCACCAAGGGGCGCCCTTCACGGCGCCCCTTTTTTCGTATCCTCGGGCCCGCTCACCACCGCGTGCCGGAGGTACGCAATGTTCTCTCACTCACCAGCCGACATGTCGCGCCAACAGAATCGCCATATTACCCGGACAGCCGACCCCAGCAGGCATGGGCACACTGGCATGCCTACAGACCTAAATCGGCGTACCTACGGCACGCCCCGTGAGGAATTGATCGGCTGTCCGGGCACCTCGAGACTCTGGGAGATGTGCCCGGTTACTCTAAATCAGCGTCCTCTTCGGGACGCTACTCCCCGCGCTACACTCCCTATCCACATTCGGGGCGTTCGAGCCATGCGCGGAGCGTATGGCGGCAGAGTAGCGGACAATATGACGCTTCTGCCCTCGGACGAGTTTTGGAAATTCTATCTCCCGCCGAATGGGTGGAATTGCCGTTGCACCGTTGAGCAGGTGTTGCGTGATGATTATCCGATGTCAGATCCCGCCGTTGCCAAGGCCGCAGGAGACGCTTGCACCGAAGAACCGAAAACACGGATGTTCCGCTACAACGCCGGGCAGGAAATGGCTATCTTCCCAAAGAAACATCCGCATCTCCCAAAGGGGTGCGGAAATTGTGGCGGTTCTCTGAATCTCGCTTATGACCCGAAGCGCGAGCAGTGCCGCGTGTGCCGGGTGGTCAGCGAGCAAGCACGCAAGGAGGAGGCAAAACGACTTTATGATAGGTTGTCGCGCGATGATAAATATACCGGGGTCAGATATGATTCCACAACGGGCGCATTATCTGCTCAACATCGAGGACATAATACCGAATGTAATAATAGCGAAATCTTAAACTGGAATATGACTTCTTATCAGTTGGAGGTAGAATTACAAAATTTATTGTATAAGAACGGTCATATCGCCATTTTATGCGATGAGCAAAAAAGAAAAGGCTCAAAGACGCTTCCTGCCCTTGATATGCAACTTGACGGCGTGATGATGGATATTAAAACTCCCAAAAATAAGAAGCGACACTACGGATCACAAATTGCTGATAAGAATGGTCAGTTGATTAAATATAACAGCAGATCCGATGTAACCGTTGACGCAGATACGGTCTGCCTATATTTTCACGATTCCTCATATTATCATCCCGGCAGGATTACAAATGGTATAAAGTGGGCTCGTGGAAAAACCTCAAATTTTATTATAAAAAATGTTGTCTGCGTCGTACGCTTGGACGATGAAACAATAGAAATATCGCCATAAGGCATAAAAAAAGCCCGCGTCGCGGGCAGGTTGCCGCCTCACCGAAGTGACCCACAGCGGCCTCCTATGGGACTGCAAATATACAAACTTTTTTTCTGATAACAAACTAAAACCCAAACAATTTAACAATGGACGAAAAAATCACCGTTTCTGCGGAGTTCACGCAGACTGATGTCGCCGCCGCTCTGATGTGGCTCGGCGAGGAATTAACCCCCCGAAATATGGGCGCAGATTAAGGCCGCTCCCTCCAAAATCGACTTTAACAAGATTGACGACAAGGGCGAGCGTATGCAGGTAAAATTAGGTCTGATTTGCCTCCTTTTCAGTAACCTCGCGGACTGATGGCTCGGAATATATACGACGATATTCTGCGCGACGCCCGCGTGAAACTCACGGAGATGTTCAACAACAATTTCCGCGAGCAAGATTTCTTCGGGCAGAAATGGGTGGCGACCAAAACCTCAAAGGTCAATAAGCGTGGCAAAGGCTCGATTCTTATTGTTACCGGGGCGATGCGCCGTTCAATCAAGTCGTATGTCAGCGTGGCGGTTGAGATGCAGTCGAAACCCCACGATCGTGTCTACTCCTATCTGTCGCACGCGTAGCGCGTGTGCGAGCAATAATCTGTTGCACAGCCGTAATCACGACACGTGCCCGGACAACGGACAATAACACTATCGGTGGTCCTTTCCGAGACGCCGATAGTGTCTCCACCGTAAAGCCCCCGGGTTGGTAATGATGGGGAACAAAAAAGGCGCCCGGAAAGGCGCCTTTTGGTATGGGGAAGGGGAGGGGATTAGCGGCGGTTGCCTTTCTTCTTCTGCTGCTCGCGCATAGCGGCTTGCTGCTTGCGCTGCGCTTCTTCAAGGCGTGCCATGAAGCCGCTCTTCTTGCGGGGCTTGGCAGCCTGTGCGAGCATGTGTTCGCGGAGCTTCTTCTCATTGACGAAGCGGCGGCAGAGATATGTCTGGCCGATGGTGATGAGGAGTGACAGGAAATAGTAGTAGCTCAGCGCGGCTGCATACTGGTTGAAGAACACGAGGAAGAAGACGGGCATCAGATACATCATCCATTTCATGGCGCCGGTCTGCTGTGTGGGCGAGTTGGCCATGTTAATGCGTGTATAGATGATGTTGGTGGCTGTCATAAGCAGACAGAAGAGGCTGACGTGGCTGCCATACATCGGGATGGTGAACGGGAGGTTGAGCACGACGTCAGGGGCTGCAAGGTTTTTGGCCCAGAGGAACGACTCACCGCGGAGCTCGATGCATGAGGGGAAGAACTTGAACATCGCGATCAGGATGGGCATCTGCAGGAGCATCGGCAGACAGCCTGACATGGGGCTTGCACCTGCGCGGGAGTAGAGCGCCATGGTCTTCTGCTGGCGAGCCATGGCCTGGTCGTTGCCGGGATACTTTTCGTTGATCTCCTTGATCTCGGGAGCGAGCAGGCGCATCTTGGCCTGCGAGATGTAGCTCTTATAGGTGAGGGGGAAGAGTATCAGCTTGATGAAGATGGTCAGCAGCAGAATGATAAGGCCGTAGCTTGAGATGAAGTTGCTGAGGAAGGTGAACACGGGGATGATGATCAGCGTGTTGATCCAGCGGAAGATGCCCCAGCCGAGGGGGAGGATGCGCTGCAGCTCAAGATCTGTGTCGGCTATCATTTCCTTGCTCAGGTCGCGCAGGAGGGGATAGAGGTTAGGGCCGATGAAGATGTTGAATGTAGCGGGGGTCTCCAGAGTGCTTGAGTAGCTGAAGGTGGTGCGGGCAGCCATGTCCTTGAGGTAGTCGGGGCTGTCGTTGTAGGGGATCTGGTTGAGCCATGCGGTCTCGAATCCGTTGGAGGGGACGATGATAGTGGAGAAGAACTGGTTTTTGAAGCCGATCCACTGTATATCCTGGTCGAGGGTGCGGGTCTTGGCTGCTGATCCGAGGTCGCCGGGCTTGCTGCCGGGCTCCTTGTAGGCGATGTCGCTGTTCTGCTGCTCGAATGTGCGGCCGCTCTCATTGCGTACCATGCGCTGGGCCCATTCGAAGCGGGCTGTGGTGACGCTCGGCGGGATGATGCGGTCCATGTCTTTCTGGACTATATCCATCTTGACTACGTAGCTGCCGGGGGTGAGGGTGTAGCGGAGGCCCCACTGGCTGCCATTTTCGAGCTGAAGGAGCATTGTGGCTGATGAGTCGGTGACCTCGGTAGCGGTGAAGTAGAAGTTGCGGGTCGATATGCGCTGTGAGGCTGTTGTCAGCTCGAAGGCATAGTAGTCGCCGGGTATGGGTGAGATGATTTCGACCTGAGTGGTGTCGCCGGGACCTGTCGCCATCGAGCGGTAGCGGGGGTCGAGCAGGGTGGCGCGGTTGATGAATGCGCCGTGATTGTTGATGTCGAGCGAGAGGACGTCATTGTGGATGGTGACGGTCGATTCGGTACCATTGAGGAAGCGGGCAAAGCTCTGGTAGCGAGCTGCGTTGTCGATGGCTGAGCGGAGGTTTTTGATGGCTTCCTGCTTCTGAAGCTGGGTCAGCGAGTCGGCGAACGCGCCTGCCACTACATCGTTGTAGTCGAGTGTGACGCCGATAGCGTCGACGGTACCCGTGACTTCGCCCCCCTTGGCTGTCAGCGCTACGCCGGCGGTCTCGAGGGTGTAAACGGCGGGAGTGGCAGAGTCGCCGGCTGCAGAAAGCGTCCCGGCGGCGCGGATGATGTCGGCAGCCTGAGCCATCTCGGCCGGAGTTATGGAGTCGAGCGAGATTGTGGCGGTCTCGGTCTGCACGCTTTCGGTCTGCACGGCATCCTGAGCCTTATCCTTTTTAGGCCTGAGCGCTGAGAATCCAAAGATTACTCCGAATATGAGCACTATGCCTATAAGTGTATTCTTATCCATTTAACGTGATATTATGTAATGTGTATGATTGGTGACAGCCGGGTTGGGGCTTACTTGCCTTTTTCCTCGCTATAGGCGATGGCAGCTTTGACGAAGTCGACGAAGAGCGGGTTGGGCGACAGCACGGTCGATGAGTATTCGGGGTGATACTGTGTGCCGATAAACCAGCGCTTTTCGGGTATCTCTACGACCTCGACAAGGTGGGTAGCGGGGTTTTCGCCGACGCATTTCATGCCGGCCTGCTCGAAGCGCTCGCGATAGTCGCTGTTGAACTCGAAGCGGTGGCGATGGCGCTCGCTGACCTTGGTCGAGCCGTAGGCCTTGGCGGTCTTGGAGTCGGGAGACAGCACGCACTCGAAGGCGCCCAGACGCATGGTACCGCCCATGTTGGAGATGCTCTTCTGCTCTTCCATCAGGTCGATGACATTGTCGGGGGTCTTGGGGTTCATCTCGGTGCTGTTGGCTTCGGGAAGGCCGAGGACGTTGCGCGCAAACTCAATGACCATGCACTGCATGCCCAGGCAGATGCCGAAGGTCGGGACATCATGCTCGCGACACCACTTCAGGGCTACGAACTTGCCCTCGATGCCGCGCTGGCCGAAGCCGGGAGCGATCACCACGCCGTCGAGTTCGCCGAGCAGTTTGTCAGCTACATCGGGAGTGAGCTTTTCGGAGTGGATGAATTTCAGGTTGAGCTTATGGTCATTGTATGTAGCGGCCTGCAGGAGCGATTCGTTGATTGATTTGTAGGCGTCTTGGAGCTCGACATATTTGCCTACGAGGCCGATGGTCACCGTCTTTTCGGCGGCAGCCAGCTTGTCGAGGAAGTGGAGCCAGGGAGCCATGTGGGGCTCACCCTCTACGGGCATGCCGCATTTGCGGAGCACGAGCTCGTCGAGGTGCTGCTCATGCATCATGATGGGCACCTGATAGATGGTAGGCACGTCGACCGACTGGATCACGGCGTCGGGCGACACATTGCAGAAGAGCGCGATCTTGCGGCGCATCTCCGGCGGGATATGCTTCTCGGTGCGGAGCACGAGGATGTCAGGCTGGATGCCGACCTCCTGGAGCTGCTTGACGGAGTGCTGAGTGGGCTTGGTCTTAAGCTCCTTGGCGGCAGCGATGTAGGGCACGTATGTCAGGTGGACGCATACGCAGTTGTTGCCCAGCTCCCAGCGGAGCTGACGGACGCTCTCGATGAACGGGAGTGACTCGATATCGCCTACGGTGCCACCGATCTCGGTGATGACGAAGTCGAAGTTGCCGGTATTGCCCAGCAGCTTGACGTTGCGTTTGATCTCGTCGGTGATATGAGGCACGATCTGCACGGTCTTGCCCAGATAGTCGCCGCGGCGCTCCTTGTCGATGACGCTCTGATAGATGCGGCCGGTGGTCACATTATTGGCGCGGGTAGTCTGGATGTTGGTGAAGCGCTCGTAGTGGCCGAGGTCGAGGTCGGCTTCGTGACCGTCGACAGTCACATAGCACTCGCCGTGCTCATAGGGGTTGAGAGTGCCCGGGTCGATATTGATATACGGGTCAAATTTCTGTATCGTAACACGAAAACCTCTTGCCTTAAGCAAGTTGGCGAGAGATGAGGAGATGATTCCCTTACCAAGTGACGACACCACGCCGCCCGTTACAAATATATACTTAGTTTCCACGTCAATAATGATATGATTGATTAAAGCACAAAGGTAATAAAAAAACCTGATATGCCCTATATTCTTCTTATAATCCGCCCGGAGGAAACGCCAGGATATGAAAAGCGGCTGTGTCATAGATTGATACAGCCGCCTCTGTGTTGCGGGTGATTCGGATGCGACTCGAACGCATGACCGTCTGCTTAGAAGGCAGATGCTCTATCCAGCTGAGCTACCGAACCAAACCTGATAGGCCGGTGCAGGCAAAACTGCACCGTTTATCACCACAAAATTACTCAAAATTTTTGAAAAACATTCATACCGACCGAAAATATTCCGCCGTAATGTTTAAATGTAAGGATCTGTTACCCTCGGGGATGGTGTGGATGATTTTATATGTGTCATTAGATCAGTGAGTTGTAAATGTTTGCTGCTGTTAAGAAAAATTAACTTATTTCATTTTAGAAAAATTAGGCAAAAACTTGGTGGATGTGTGAAAAATATATAATTTTGTCCTCGGTAAGCGATAATGAATGAGTGCATTAAAGCGCTTTACGTTTGAGACTGCCGCCGTGAGGTGCCACCATCTTAAGCATCATTATCAAATGTAAGTATGATATAATCTCTACACTTGAAGTTGTATTAAACAACTAAACTTTTAATCAAATCATGCCTTTTGGCTTTAGTCCCGGGGTTCTCTGCCGAAGAGAGTTCCGGACGCTTTTTTATATACCTACTAATCTCTGCCTTTGATATTACAATTTGCGAGTCAGATGTGTGGTCACCGTCCTCACCAGTCAAGGAGCTAATCTTGGGTCAGTAGCAAAACCTGGTTGAATTGTCAAAAATTACCCGAGAGTAAAAATATTTTTAGGCACTTAGATTGGAGTTTAGCGCTGTTGTTCTTCGGGAATCTACTATATAACAAGTGCTTATGATGATTAGACTTCCCTAATTCAGTTAGCGATACGCCCATCTATCCCTAAATCTCAGAAA